>CAJLXE010000007.1 GCA_905210525.1 uncultured Clostridia bacterium
GCGTGCATTGCCAAAAAATCGGAAATAATGGATTAAAATTATAATTCCTTAAGCAGACAAATGCTAAAGGAATTTTTTATGCGCAACAATATGTTTGCGGTTTGAGTAAAAATTTGGGATAATAGGAAATATTTTTTATTTTTTTGTTGACTTTATGTTTTATGTGTGATAGAATATAGTATGTGTAGTATAAGCTTTGCACGATTAATTTGATATGTACGGTTTTACCGCATGACGGAGGACCTTCACTATATTGTTATTCACGGGGTGTGTACATTATGACTAAGAAAAATAAAAAAATACTCAGCTTTACATTGTGCGCGGTAGTTCTTGCACTTATAGTAATTCCGATTGTAAATTCTTTAGGAACTTCTGCGGCAACATGGGTTATTAACAGCTGTTACGTGACTAAAAGTGAGGTACCCATAAAATCTTCTGCGAGCAGTTCTTCAACCACTCTTACTACTATTCCTGCAAATACATATATTTATGTTATCGGCATAAGCGGCTCATGGGGCAAAACTGCCTATAACGGTAAAAAGGGTTATGTGGATATTTCAAAGGCAACGAGAAAAGACGGAAGTCCGGAGACATCCGGCGAAGTTGAGAAACGTCTTGAAGCTATTCAGAGATATTTCGGCAACGGTGACGTATGGAAAGGCTCTTTGGAGAATAACACTGAAGGTGCTTTTATAAGCGGATCAACTACGGGCAATGCAGGTCCTTGGCAGTGCTTTGGTTTTGCCAGCGAGGTATGGAGAACGCTTTTCGGCTGCGAAATGGCACGTGCATACAGAAGCGGCAGAGTTTATGAACTTGTAAGCGACAGCGACATGAAGCTTGTTGGACAATTGAGGCCTGCCTCTTATAATGCGACACACGTTAAAACGCTTTTAAGTAAAGCCCGTCCCGGAGATATACTTCAGGCATGCAGCGGAACTACAGGCACATCCGGTCAGCACACTATGATTGTGGACAGCGTTGGTGCAGACGGAATTTACATATATGATGCAAACGCAAACGGCACCAAAAACGGAATAAGACAAAGCAAATATTATACATGGCAACAGATGTACAGTGAAAGAAGGGGAGGAATGTCCCTTTATACATATGTAAATTATCCTGCTGCAACCGTTTCCAAGGTTATAGGCGGAGCCATAACGGTCAAGAACAGCGCGGGTAATGAAGCATCGGTTTTTTATCTTCAGGATAAAATAAATTTTTCTGCAAATGTGTCCAATGCGACGGAAATCACTTATTATATATGCGAAAAATCATCAAATAAAGTAGTAAAGTCCGAAACGCTGAAGAATAAAACAAATTTTGCGGTTTCATATATATTCAGTGCCTTAACATCAAATTCAACCGAATATTATATTTATTACAAAGCTTCAAACTCTGCAAGCTCTGCAACGAGTGGCAGAAAGGCGTTTACGGTACAAGCTCCGTCGGTTTCGATATCGGGTGGCGCACTTACACTGTTTGTAGGAAAAACACATACTCTTACAGCTACTAAATTGCCATCTTCGGCAACAGTTGCATGGACGTCGTCAAATGCCAATGTTGCGACAATAAATGCTAACGGTGTTATTACTGCAAAAGCGGCGGGTACGGTGACTATAACGGCAACGCTTTCATATAAAGCTACAGGCGGTTTAACGGTAAGAGCAACTGCGCAAAAAAGCGTTACGGTAAAAAATCAGACGTTTACCGCAACTCTTAACCCGAACGGCGGCACTGTTTCCCCAAGCTCTATTACAATTGAAAACACAAAAACATATGGGGCACTTGCCAAATTACCGACTCCGACAAGAAAGGGATATACCTTTGCAGGATGGTACACGGCGGCATCGGGCAGTACGAGAATAACTGATGACAGCAAGGTTTCGGTTACTGCAAATATAACGCTTTATGCACATTGGACAGCAAAAAAATATACAGTAACGTTTAATCCTAACGGAAACGCGGACGAACTGGGAAATAAGGCGTCTGTAAATCCGGCAAGTCAAAATGTTACATATGATTCAGCTTACGGAACACTTTCTGTACCGGTATGGCCCGGACATACTTTTGACGGTTGGTACACAGCGGCATCCGGCGGCACAAAAATAACGTCGGCAACAATCGTAAAGATAACTGCCGCACAGACATTATATGCACATTGGACAATATCATCTTTTACGGTTACGTTCAATGCGAATGGCGGCAGCACGTCAACTGCAACCAAGACTGTAAAATATATTGCTTTGTACGGAGAACTTCCTACTCCGACAAGGACAGGCTATACTTTTGACGGCTGGTATACGGCGGTATCCGGAGGAACTAAGGTAACAAAAGACAGCAAGGTTACAATTACGGCAAATACAACGCTTTATGCACACTGGACAGCAAATAAATATTCCGTAAACTTCAATGCAAACGGCGGCAGTCTTTCTTCTTCTGACAGCAAGACGGTAACATATGACGCTGCTTACGGCACGCTTCCTATACCTACGCGAAAAGGATATTCATTTGTAGGATGGTTTACGGATGCAAAGGGTGGCAACAGAATACTTGCTGAAACGAAGGTTACGATAACGTCAAAACAAACGCTTTACGCGCATTGGGAGCCGGGCTCTTACAGAGTAAGCTTTAACGCAAACGGCGGAGTAACTGCAACAGAAAGCAAATTTGTTACGTATCTCACTACATATGGAACGTTGCCTGTACCGACAAGAACAGGATATACTTTTGACGGTTGGTATACAGCGGCATCGGGCGGCACAAAGATTGTGGATTCGACTCCTGTTAATATAACAGAGGATCAGACGCTTCATGCACATTGGAAAGTAAATACATATAAGGTGTCGTTTGAAACCGGAAGCAAAGAAAGTACATTTGCAAGTAAAAATGTAACTTTTGATACACCGTACGGAACGTTGCCTGTACCGACAAGAACAGGCTATACTTTTGCAGGATGGTACACGGACAAAACTGCCGGTGAGCTTATAAAGGAAACTTCAATACTCAAGATAGGTTCGGACTCCATTCTTTATGCGAGATGGACGCCTAACAAATATAATATAAGGCTTGATGTAAACGGTGGCGACAGTGCGTCGGTTAGCATATCGGTTTCGTTTGAATTGCCGTACGGAAATATGCCGACGCCTGTAAAACACGGTTATGTGTTTGAAGGCTGGTATACGGAAGCAACGGGCGGAAAGCTTATAACATCCGAAAGCATTGTTGAGAATCCGTTTGATATAACGCTTTATGCACACTGGTCTGCAAAGAAGATAAAGCTTACATTCGATGCGGCAGGCGGTAAATCGTCTCTTGACAGTAAGATTGTTGAGTATGACAGAGCTTATGGAGAATTGCCGTCGGCAGAGAGAACGGGATATACGTTTATTTGCTGGAAAACAAAGGACGGTAAATCAATTTTTGCAGGGGACGTTGTTTCGCTCGTTGATGATTGCACACTTGTTGCAGAGTGGGAAGCACTTAAATTTACAATAGGATTTGATACAAACGGAGGTTTGTTTGACGATTCGGCTATATCGATAGGTGCGAGTGCCGAAAAGGTTGTTGCATATGACGGAAATTATCCGGAGTTATATACTCCTTACAGATACGGTTACAGATTTATCGGCTGGAAAACAAAGGATGGCAATTACGCATACAGCGGAGATATTGTAAAGATAACGTCTTCACAGAAGCTTGTTGCCGATTGGGTGCCTTTAAGTGTTAAAGTTACGTTTGACACTCAGGGTGGTGACATAGAATCAGAAACGATAACCGTAGAATATGCTTCCGCATACGGAAAATTGCCTGTGCCGGTAAAAGAAGGATATACGTTTAAGGGCTGGCTGAATGATTCGGGCAGAGCGGTTACAGATCAGACAACGGTTTTGATCGCTGATAACCACACTTTGACAGCTTCGTGGGAAGCAAACGAGTATACATTACGTTTTGTGTCAAATAGCGATGCCGATTACGGTGATGAGAAAAGGGTTAAATACGATTCCGCATACGGAGAATTGCCTGTGCCTGAGAGAACAGGTTACAAATTCATTAACTGGACAGACAGTAACGGAAATACGGTATTTGAAGATGATATTGTGAAAATCACTTCGGATATGGAGCTTATTGCAAACTGGTCTCCGATGTTCTATGAGATTACGTTTGACGGAAAAGGTGCAAAGACAGTAATTCCTCCGATGCTTGCCGAATATGATTCAGTGTACGGAGAGCTGCCGACAATACAGAGACCGGGATATATATTTGACGGTTGGTATATAAATGAGGAGCAGATTACCGAAGGAAGTTCTGTGAAAATTACATCTGACAGCGTTGCCGAGGCAAAGTGGATCGCAATAGTTTATGATGTTATATTCAAC
Organism: uncultured Clostridia bacterium; assembly: GCA_905210525.1. Lineage (GTDB taxonomy): Bacteria > Bacillota > Clostridia > HGM11327 > HGM11327 > SIG351. The sequence goes on from CAJLXE010000007.1 coordinate 4,380, forward strand.
CATAACGGCGGTAAATGCAGTGTTGACAACATGGATTTTACCTGTGACCAGCTTTATTCGGCATTGCCGGAAATAACCAGAACGGGATATAATTTTGCGGGCTGGTTTAATGAAGAGGGTAATCAGGTAACGGAAAACATGGCGGTTCGTCCGGTTGATAAGCTTGTATTTACAGCTCATTGGACGCCTGTAAAATACAATGTATATTTCAGCATAAATGATGTTATAGATACAAGCCTTACAATGGAGGTTGAATATAATTCGACTTACGGAGAACTCCCGACGATAGATGCGGCAGGCTATAAGTTTATGTACTGGACCGATGAGAACGGGGAAAGAGTAAATTCCGATGACGTATATACATTTGTTTCGGATAAAACTCTTTATGCGGCAGTCAACATGAATAAGTTCAATATAACATTCTATGCTGACGGAGGAAAGCCGGAATACAGCCATATGGATGTATATTACAACGACAAATTCGGAAAGCTTCCCGAATCGGTTAAAATGGGATATATGTTTGCAGGCTGGTACACAAAGGACGGCATGAAAGTTACTGAAGATACCGTAGCGAGATTCACTGAAGATACGACATTGTATGCGCGGTGGATTGAAATAGAATCCAATACGGAGGCTGTATTCAACGGAAACGGTATGCTTGTTACCGGATGCGAGGTTGTTGCGGCGGTGAATGTACTTATACTTGCATTTACTTCTTTGAGAAAAAGAAAAAAGCGTAATTAATTGATTTATTGGTTTGCTTGATCGGATACCTCAAAACAGTTGTTTTGAGGTATTTGTTTTGCGAATAACGGCAGATAAGAAAGAGTTTTTTATGATAGATATGCATGTGCATCTTGAGTATGCGGATTATACGTTTGATTGGATAGATAAATTTGTTGAGCGTGCGGTGGCTATGAATATAGATACGTTGTGTCTTGTTGAACATACGCACCAGTTCAGGGATTTTGCACCTATGTACAGGGATGCGGTGAATTACAGTAAGTTCCAGCATGACTGGTATTACAAGAAAAAACTGCGAAATTTATCTGAATATACGGAATTTATAACGACTGTACGTAAAAGAGAATATCCGATAAAATTGCTTTTCGGACTTGAAGTGTGCTATTTTGAAAACATGGAAGATTTAATATACGACAGAATCAATTCATATAATTTTGATCACATAATAGGCTCGGTGCATTGGCTTGACGGATTCGGTTTTGATTTGAACAGAGATCAATGGAACGGTATTGATGTAGACGACGCATATAGAAGGCACTTTGAAATAATGGAAAAGCTTATAGAATCGGAACTGTTTGAGACGGTAGCGCATCCGGATTCCATAAAGTTATTCGGACACATTCCGTCGTATGATATGAAGCCTACTTATAACAGAATTGCACAGCTTATGAAACGCCATGGAACATCTGCCGAGCAAAACGGCGGAGCACATCTGAAAGACAATAGAATTGAGCTTGGTATGGCTCCGGATTTTTTGAAGTCGGTAAAGGAAAATCACGTAAATATAATTACGTGTTCCGATGCACACAGACCGGAACACGTAGGAGTAAATATTGCGGAGCTTACTGCAACGCTTTGATAATTATTTTTTTGAAGCAACCAAAGGCTTTGTTATTCCGCATCGTTGCGTTCAGGGAAGTTTTCGTATTCTCCCATGAGCTTAAGTGTTGCTTCAAAGCTTAAGTCGGCATTTGCCAATGTTGTTGTAAGAGATGTTGTCTTGTAAGAGTATTCTTTGTGATTAAATTTGAACTCCATAATTAATATATTTTGATACAGCATCTGTATATCGACGGTTACATATGAACAATTATCAATATAATTGCTTGTATCCGAACCTGTAAATTTGAAAAAATCTTCAGGGGTCAGATCGACATAGATATGACTTGTTCCGCCATATTGTATGCTTATGGGATATTGTTTAAAAAGTATGCTTTGGAACTCTTTGTTGCTTATAAGGTTGAGCGCAGGCGATGAAATCGAATTGAACAGTTCATCAGCATCAAAGGCGGTTTTGTATTTATCTTTTTGTATTTTGTTGTTGTCAATAACGTTAAATAAACTTGAATATTTATACCCGTCTTTGAAATACTGTATCAACGAATTGGGCGGATAAGCGTCCTGATTATAATTTTCAATCAACATCTGTTTATTGGGTGAAAACCTGTCTATGAGCATTGTTGTTGTATTTTTGGATGAGGTACTATCTTTAAATACCGTATTTATCAACAAATTTTTTTCGGAAGTAAACAGCTCGCTAAGATTTTTTATGTATTCTGCTGCCGAAAGCGGATACATATCTTTAATATCACCGTCTTTATAGCTTTGTATGTCGGGTATAATCAATTCATTGTTTTTATTATGATAATCAAATTGCAGTGTTAAGTGATCTTGTTTAAGCTTATCGGATATATAATATTTGTAATCCATTTTTACCGAGATCGGGGCTCTGTTGCTGTCCAAAAAAAGGGTTATGTAAACAATATCGAACGGAGCGTCCTCCGGAGAACAACCGGTAAGCTTTATATATTTATCAACAGTGAGTGCAATTCGGAGATTATAAAACGCGTCAAAGGATGATATATATGCATACGAATCATGATAACTTAAAGTATCATAGCTTATAGTGATCATATCACAGCTTTCGGGCGTGATATTTTTCAGTAATGTGCAAGGAATGTCGAGTGCACTTTTGTATTTTATAAAGTCATCCATACTGCATTTGAATTTGGTTTGTGCAGGAATCGTATTATTGCCGTAGTAAGATTTAGTAAAATACATATATTCTCCGTCGTAATAATAATCTTCTGCTTGCCGGAATCCGTAATCGGATGAAGTGAACGATGCCAGCATATTTATTGATTTGCTGTTATTGTTGAATAAATACATATTTGCCCGGATACTGTTGAACTTTTGAGTATCGTTACTGAACATCTCGTAATAGATTTCTTGGTTCATATCTATGCTTATGCATTTATTTTCGAGCATAGAAGAATAAATATCCGAAACTATTGTTTCAGGACTATCGAAAACAGGTTTGATGTTATGCTTTTCCGCATAGCCCTTGATTGAACATAAAAATTGTGGGTCGCGATGCTCCTTTGAAACGGCTTCCTTTACATAAAATTCAAAATAATCGTTCTCTTCATTCAGTTCAAGAACAACACTTAATAAATTAATGTTTTCGAATGGTGCGGGATCTGCACCGGTAATTGCGAGATAGTCCTCGGTATGTATCAGCAATGTTGCAAATGTATCAAAGAAATCGGAAAGTTTTACTATTTTATTTTCTATAAGATCTGCAAGCTGTTCCTTTGTAGTGATTGCCTTGAAAAGAGTATATGTACCGCAGGTGGTGTTTGCTGTCCATGCTTCAATATTGCATCGTGATGTAACGCCGCCGCAATAGGTGATGTCTTCGGATGAATCGCCATAATCGCGGCGCATTGTTGTCATTTGTGAATCGTTATAATAGAAGACATCGATGCGGTTGGGAAATGACCCGTATAAGTATTCGATCTGAGCAGCCGATGTTACATTTGCATTGCTTATGTTGCTGTCATACAGGATTGAAGCCTTAATGGACGGTCGTGATAATTGTATTTCATAGCTGTTTGCATTTAACTGTTTTTCCCAACGGTTGAGAATGCTCTCTGCTTGTTTTAGCGGTGTATTTTCGCTTTGTGCGCCGGGTGACGGAGAAGGAGACTCGGTTGCCGATGGCGTTGAAAGATCTGTATCGGTTGCCGACGGAGCCGGTGAGACGCACGCACTCAGTGCGGTTGTTATTAACAGTATAACAGCAAGAAGCATGGCCTCGGTTTTTCTTGTTTTCATAGTAAATATTTCCGATCCTTTCGTAGTAATAAAAAAGACGGAATCGAGACATTAATGTCAGTATCCGCCTTTGCTTTATTGTATCAGGTAATTATTATTCTGTATATACGAGTTCCTCAAGAATATATTTTTTTGCATTTTCGGGCAAATTCTCGGAGGTTGTGCTTATACTGATATATGCGTCGATATCATTTTTGGAGCATAATCTGTCGAGCTTTGAGAGAAAAGTTTCTACCGAACCGTCGTTAAGATCTGTTATCTTATAAAGACCGTCTATGAATATTTTTTGGGTATCGTAGTTACCTGCGATCATTCCGGAAACGAAACCGAAGAGCTCATCTGCAGAACACAGTTCAAAATCTTTTGTATTTATGAATCTGATTTTATAATTCAATTCAGACATACACCTTTTATCATCGTCTATAAAAACTACGTGACCGGTAGCGCTGTGAAGAGCTTCCTGTGCAAGCTTAACAAGTTTTTTTGTTTTTCCTGTGCCTTTTTTACCGATTATTAAATAAACCATATACTTACCCTCCCAATAATTTATTATTGTTTGTAATTTTATTATACCACATATTGAGCTGATTGCATTTAAATTTTACTGAAAAATTATAAACAATTTGTTAACAAATCAATTATACCTGTTTATTATACATCAGTTTATAATTATGCATTAATGGATTATATGTATGTCATCGGAAATAATATTGATATTTTGATTCCGTGACATACTGTTGCATATGGAAATGGGATACAGCCAAATTTTTTGCCTTTGCGCGTTGCAATTTTTATATAAATATGTTACAATATAACATAGCGCAAGTAGTTTTAAAATGCGTATCGGCGTAAATTTATACCTTGATACTGCATATGCGGGCTGAACATAAATCGTGATAATCGGTTTAAATGAGGCTTTATGCTGAAATGTAATAACGCTGAACACCAACGAATATAAATATATCGGAGGATACTTGACAATGTGGGATATAATAAAAACAATCATAATAGGAATAGTTCAGGGAGTTACAGAGTTTCTGCCGGTAAGCAGTTCCGGGCATATAAGAATTTTCAAGGAAATATTCGGACTTTCCGAAGCGGGGCTTGCGTTTGACGTGTTACTGCATTTCGGTACGCTTATTGCGGTATGCGTATTTTATTACAAAGATATAATTGCTTTGATAATTGAGTTTTTTGCACTGGTAAGAGATATTTTTTCTTTCGGCAAAAGAAAGGTATTCAATAAAGAAAGACCGTACAGAATACTGCTCATAATGATAATAGTTACAACGATTCCGACTGCCGTTGCGGGACTGTTGCTTGAAAATCTGTTTGATACTATATTTTCATCAATTATAGTCGTAGGGGTTGCGCTTCTTATTACGGCAGTGCTTATGTATGTTACAAGCCATATAGAAGCCGGAAACAAAACGGCACGGGATATTACATTCAAAGACGCTTTGGTTGTGGGATTATGCCAGTCATGCGCATTGGTGCCGGGACTTTCGCGTTCGGGTTCTACCATATTCGCGGGTCGTATAAGCGGATTCAGCATGAAGCTTGCTGTTAAGTATTCGTTTTTATGCTCATTACCTGCAGTGGTGGGCGCGATAATTCTCAACATAGGAGATTTGTTTTCGCAAAGCCTTACGTCAAATCAGATAACAGGCTATATAGGTGCTTTTATTGCTTCGGCAGTTGTTGGATATTTGTCTTTGAATATGCTCAGCATGATGGCAAAAAAGAAGAATCTTATGCCGTTTGCGTACTATTGCGTTTTTGCCGGACTGCTTTGCATAGTGTACGGGATTGTTGCCTGATTGCAAAACTATTAATATTGAAAAAGAAAAAAGCCTTTGCTCTGCAATATGATTATTGCCGAGGCAAGGTCAGGGGGAATATAAGGATATGCCTTCAAAGGATAATATAAAATCATTTGATACAGCGAAAAGAAAGACTGCATCTGCCAAAAAAACGAATTCAAAGGGAACGGCAAAACCGTCTGCACAGAAGACTTCACAGGCAAAAACGCAGAAGAGCAATTCTGCGTCAAAGAAAAGTCATAACATAAAAAATATGACTTCCTATAAAGATGCAAAGTTTGAAATAGAAGAGCGCCGCAAGATAGAACATCTTGAAGAAAAAGAACAGAACAGAATTACCAAAAAAGAAGAAAAGCTGCGCAAAGAGAGCAAAGCTTTGCAGAACAGGGAAGAGCGCCGCAAAAAGAGAGCGGAGCGTAAGGCGCAAAGAAAAGAAGGCTACCAGGATACTTTCTCGGATAAGATAGTAAATGAGGTCATAGGCATTATATTTATCGGTTTGGGTATATTTATGTTTATGTGTCTCCTTGATATATCCACAGGTGTTGTGGGAAGCGTTATAGATCAGTGTTTGCACGGATTGTTCGGATATTTTTCATATATTTTACCTGCGGTGGTTATACTTGGCGGCGTTTTATGTATAATATCTGCAAACAAACCCATAAAAATCGGCAGACTCATAGTTGCGTTTATAGCTGTTGTTCTGTTTGCGTCGTGGCTTCAGGTGTTTCCGTATTCAAACGGGAAGTTTGATGATGAAACGTTTATGATATTTATGAAATCGGCTTATAACAAGGGCTTGGATTCGGTAGGCACAGGCGCTTTGTTTTCGATTATTACATACGGTGCGGTACAGCTTTTCGGAATGGCAGGAGCAAAGCTCCTTTTGTTCCTGTTGTTTTTTGCAGCTATGCTTATAGTGACAAATCAAAGCCTCAGCAGACTCACGAAGCTTGTGATAGAAAGAGTAAAAGAAAATTACAAGACGCACAGAGAAAAAGAACGCGAGCTTGCACGTTCGGAAATGACTACGGTAAACAAGCCGGGGCAGCGTACGCCGAAACCGGCAATACATAAAAATGAAGCTTCCGGGACATATTCGGAGCCGCCGGACTTCAGAGCCGTTAAGCGTACAAGCAGTACGTTCCAGAAAAACACACAGGCAGAAGAAGAACCTCGCAGACCGAATATTATTCGTTTTGATGCAAAAAGAATTGATACAGAACCGGAATATGAAGATGAACAGGATTATGACGAAAGAGAAACACAGGAGGAATCTCGTCCTACAATAACCGAAATGCCGGAATTTACGGGCGAAAGAAGACCTGTAAATGTTACGGTTGACGGCGAGATATTGGATGATGATTCGGTGGAAAGCATTGCGGCTCCCGTCGAAAAATCAAAAATAAAAACGGTGCCGTATATATTCCCGTCGGTAGATCTTCTTGAAAAGCCTAAAGCAAATCAGGTAAGTCCCGTTGATGAGGAAGAAGTGTTTGCAAAAGCAAAAGCGATAGAGCAAACGCTTTCTGATTTCGGAATCGGCGGCAAAGTGAACAATATTACGCACGGACCGGTTATAACAAGATATGAGTATTCCGTTCCGTCGGGAACAAAAATGAGCAAGGTAACGTCTCTTGACAGAGAGCTTGCATACAGCCTTGAATGTTCAAGCATAAGAATAGAGGCGCCTATCCCGAATAAAGCGGCGATAGGTATAGAAGTTCCGAATAAAACAAGATCGACGGTGTATATGCGGGAACTGCTTGAAAGCCCGGAGTTTGTGAAGAAAGATTCATTGCTCGCTTTTGCGGTAGGTAAGGATATAGCCGGCAATATAATAATAGGCGATATAGCAAAAATGCCTCATACTCTCATAAGCGGAGCTACAGGTTCAGGTAAGAGTGTGTTCATAAACTGCATATTGCTTTCGATACTTTACAAAGCGTCTCCGTCGGATGTCAAGCTTATAATGGTTGACCCTAAAAAGGTTGAATTTGAGAAATATAAGGGAATACCTCATCTGATGTTTCCTGTTGTTTCCAATCCGAAGCGCGCGGCAGGAGTTCTTGCATGGTGTGTTAAGGAGATGGAAGAAAGATACGAAAAAATGGCAAGAGTCGGCGTAAGAGACCTTCGTCGGTATAACCAGCTTATGAAAAACAGTCCGTCGGACGATCCGGAGCTGAAGCCTCTTCCGCTTATCGTTATAGTCATTGATGAGCTTTCGGATCTTATGGTTGTTGCCGGAGATGAGGTTGAGGACTCGATATACAGGCTCGCGCAGATGGCAAGAGCTGCCGGAATGTATCTTATAATAGCAACGCAGCGTCCGTCGGTTGACGTTATAACAGGCGTAATAAAAGCGAATATACCTTCCAGAATAGCCTTGAAGGTTGCTTCTCCGCACGACTCCAGAACTATAATAGACAGTATAGGCGCAGAACAGCTTCTCGGCAACGGCGATATGATATATAAGCCGCAAGGATTGGACAGAAGTCTGAGAGTTCAGGGCGCATGGGTGTCTGATGATGACGTGGAAAATGTTGTTGAATTCATAAGAAATCAGAATATAGAACCGGAAGAGGTACAGCAGGAGTCGCTTGAGAGCAGAATAACCGAAATTGACCGAAAGTTTGTAGACGCGGCGAATACGGACGAGCTTCTTGAGGAAGCGATAGCTTTTGTTGTAAAAGAACAGGAAGCGTCGGTTTCCATGCTTCAGAGAAGATTCAGAATAGGTCATGGAAGAGCGGGAAATCTCATTGATGAAATGGAAAAGCGCGGAGTGGTAGGACCTCACCTCGGCAGTAAACCGAGAGAAGTGCTCATTTCACGTGAGGAGTTTGAAATAGGCTTTACGCCTGACGAAAAATGATTGTAATAAAATAATGGAATAAGGACGCACATAGGAATATATGACGGAATATAATATTATGATGGTTTCTTTGGGGTGCTCTAAGAACAGGGTTGACGCCGAGGAAATGCTTGGACTGCTGAAGCAGAGAGGACATAAAATCGTTTCCGATGCGGATAAAGCTGATGTTGTTATAGTTAACACCTGCGGTTTTATTGAGCCTGCAAAGCAGGAATCAATAGATGAAATACTGCGATATGCACGTATGAAGGAAGACGGGAAAATAAAATATGTGGTTGTTACGGGGTGTCTGGCACAAAGATATGCAGATGAACTGGTGAAAGAAATTCCCGAAGCAGACGCTTTTGTCGGAGTTACGGCATTTGACGGCATTGTAAACGTTATTGATAATCTCGGTGAAAATAACAGTGTCGTTATTAAAGATATAAATGAGGCCTGCCCGTTGGGACTGCCGAGAGTTACGGACGATAACCAGGTTTATGCGTATCTTAAAATAGCCGAAGGTTGCGACAACAGATGCAGTTACTGTGCAATACCGTATATACGCGGGAGATACAGAAGCAAACCTGTTGAAGCGCTTGTTGCGGAAGCGAAAGAGCTTGTCAGCCGCGGGAAAAAGGAAATAATTGTAATTGCACAGGATATAACGCGATACGGACAGGATATTGACGGAAATGTGACGCTTATGATCCTTTTGAGCAGGCTTTCGGAAATAAACGGATTGGAATGGATAAGACTCATGTATCTCAATCCTATGCGTGTGTCGGAAGAATTTATCGATTTTGTTGCGGAAAACAAAAAAATACTGCCTTATTTCGATATACCTGTTCAGCATATAAATACGGAGCTTCTGAAGCGTATGCATAGGGAAGCCGACAGCGAAAAAATAAAAAGCGTGTTTGCCTATGTGAAAAACAGAATTCCGGAGGCTTCTCTCAGAACAACGTTTATTACGGGTTTTCCGGGCGAGACGGATGAGCAGTTCCGTGAATTGCTTGAATTTGTAAAAACTGCACATATTGACAATCTCGGTGTATTTACGTATTCGGAGGAGGAGGGCACTCCTGCGGCTCTTATGCCGGATAAAGTGCCTTATGATGTTGCAAAGAAACGTGCGGATAAAATAATGGCGCTGCAGAAAAAGCTTGTTGCATCGTCACTAAGAGCAAAGAGAGGACAGATTCTGAGTGTTATAATAGAAGGGCAAAACAAAAACGGCAAATATTACGGCAGAAGTTACCGCGAAGCTCCGGATATAGACGGAATTGTTATTGTCAATTCGGATAAAAAGCTTGATACGGGCGATATTGTCAATATAAAAATAACACATACATACGATTATGATTCGGAAGGAGATTTGATTTGAAGTTAAGAGATATAAATATTCCAAACAGACTTACATTGCTGCGTTTTGCGTCAATTCCGATAATAATTGCGGTTATGCTTATTGATGTAAAATGGTTTGACTGGCTGGCGCTTGTTATATTTGTTATGTCATCGTTTACGGATATGCTGGACGGACGTATTGCACGCAAACGCGGTATAGTTACAAATTTCGGTAAGCTTATGGATCCGCTTGCGGATAAAATTATGATAGTGTCTATACTCATAGTGCTTGTTTCACAGAACAGGGTAAACCCGATAGCGGTCATAATAATAGTTATGAGAGAGCTTGCGGTTACAGGTCTGAGAGCGGTTGCGGCGTCATCGGCAGGCGGCGGAAGAGTTATAGCGGCAAGCATATGGGGTAAGCTTAAAACGGTGTCGCAAATGCTGACGGTTGCGCTTTTGCTCATAGATAGCAGGATATACAGCGTTATAAGTTTTCCGATTATCGATATATTGGTTGTGATAATGACAGTGCTTACGCTTGTTTCGGGAGTAGAATATTTTATAAAGGCAAGAGACTGCTTTAACGATTGCTGACATAATTAAGGAGATGTTATTATATGAAAGCTGATATAATATCGGTTGGAACGGAGCTTCTTCTCGGACAGATTGCGAATACGGACGCACAGTATATTTCGCAGCGCTTATCTGAAATAGGAATAGGAGTGTATTTTCACACGGCAGTGGGCGATAATTGGGAAAGAATACATAAATCCATAGAAATTGCCGCTTCACGCAGTGATATTATAATTATCACGGGCGGATTGGGACCTACTGTTGACGATATAACAAAAGAAGTTCTTTGTGAATATCTCGGACTCGAAACAGTGCTTCACAAGGAAAGCTATGAGCGCCTTTGCGACAGATTCGCAAAAATGAACCGTGAAGTGACTGAAAATAATATAAAGCAGGTGCTTTTTCCGAGGGATGCCGTTGTGCTGAAAAACGATTGCGGCACGGCGCCCGGAATGTATTATGAGAGAGACGGCAAAACATATATTGCGTTCCCGGGTCCTCCGTACGAATTGAAAACTATGTTTGACAGATATGCGTTTGACTTGCTTAAAGCCAAGAGCGACTGCATTATAAAATCAAGAGTACTGAGAATATACGGAATCGGTGAATCTGCTATGGAAAATAAGGTGCGTGATATACTTGATTCACAAACAAATCCTACCATAGCGCCTCTGCTCGGCAACGGAGATGTGACGTTGCGCATTACAGCTATGTCCGATAACGAAACCGATGCGCTTGATATGATAGCGCCGGTAGAGGCAAAGCTTAGAGAACGGCTTGGCAGCTATGTTTACGGAGTAGACGATGATACACCGGAAAAAGTACTTGTGCGACTTCTTGAAGCGAAGAATATGAAAATTTCTGCGGCAGAATCCTGTACGGGTGGGCTTATAGCGTCAAGAATAACGGATGTTCCGGGAGCTTCGGCGGTGCTGAACGAATCAATAGTGACGTATTCAAACAGCGCGAAAGAAAAGTATCTTTCTGTGTCACCGAAAACGCTTGATATGTACGGAGCCGTAAGCGAGCAGACGGCTTATGAAATGGCGAAAGGTCTTATTTCAAATGCAGACTGCGATCTGGCTGTATCTGTTACGGGAATAGCGGGACCTACCGGAGGATCTGAAGCAAAACCGGTAGGACTGGTATATATAGGCACTGCAATCAGGACTTCGTCAGGAGTAAATACCAATGTTAAGAAATATAATTTTGTGGGAACAAGAGATAAAATAAAATTCAATGCCGCAACGTCGGCAATAATAGATGCAATAAACTTTATAAATACACAGTATGAGAGGTAATATATATGGCAGAAGCAAAAGAAAAAAAGAGTACATCCAAACGTCAGCCGGCTACTAAAGAAGAAGCTTTGGCTTTGGCGCTTGCGTCACTGGACAAGCGTTACGGCAAAGGTTCTGTTATGAAAATGGGTGAAAAGCCTGCTATGAATGTAAGCACGATTTCCACAGGCTGTCTTGAACTTGATATTGCTTTGGGAGCAAAAGGTTTGCCGAGAGGCAGAATTGTAGAAATATACGGACCTGAATCTTCGGGAAAAACAACCATTGCACTTCATTGTGTTGCAGAAGCACAGAAAGCGGGCGGAACGGTTGCATATATCGATGTGGAAAATGCTCTTGATCCTGTATATGCGAAAAAAATAGGCGTAAATGTGGATGAGCTTTACATATCTCAGCCGGATACGGGAGAAGCTGCACTTGAAATTGTGGATACGCTTGTTTCATCGGGCGCAATGGATATGGTTGTAGTGGATTCTGTTGCGGCGCTTGTGCCGAGAGCTGAAATTGAAGGTAATATGGGGGACAGCCATGTAGGTCTGCAGGCAAGACTTATGTCGCAGGCATTGCGTAAGCTTACCGGAACCATAAATAAAACCAAATGTGTTGTAATATTTATAAATCAGCTTCGTGAAAAGGTGGGCACATCATACGGCAATCCCGAAGTAACGCCCGGCGGAAGAGCACTCAAATTTTACGCTTCTGTAAGAATAGATATAAGAAAGGTTACATCGATTATGGCAGGGGACACGGCCATAGGCAATATTACGAGAGCAAAAATCGTAAAGAATAAGATTGCACCGCCGTTCAAGGTTGCTATATTTGACCTTATGTACGGGGAAGGTGTTTCAGCGGAGGCGTCAATAGTCAACGTAGGCACGGACATGGAAATAATAGAAAAGAGCGGCTCGTGGTATTCATATAACGGAACAAGACTTGCGCAGGGTAAAGAAAACGTTAAAAATTATTTGAAAGAACATCCGGAAGTAGCCGAGGAAATAAAGGCAAAAATAATGGAAAACTTTGCGGACGCGGAAAAGGCTGTATCCAATACGGCGGCAACGGTGAAATCGGACAAAAATTCCGATGTGGATAATGCTTTTGAGGGCGCGGCTGAGGGCGAGATTATTGGTACGGACGGCGCAGGCGACATAGACGGCTCGGATGATGATTTTATTTAATTCTTGAAGCTTAAGAAAATTTATAATAAAGGTTGAAAGGTACGGTTATAATTATAAAATGAAATATAATTACAGCGAAATAGAGCAAAAATGGCAAAAAAAATGGGAGGAGGCTGATATTTTTCACGCCGAAACCGGTTCTCCCAAGCCGAAATACTACACTTTGGTGGAATTTCCTTATCCGTCCGGTGCGGGGCTTCACGTAGGACATCCGCGCGGTTATACTGCTATGGATATTATTTCCCGTAAGCGCAGAATGGAAGGATACAATGTACTTTTTCCGATAGGCTGGGACGCATTCGGTTTGCCTACCGAGAATTATGCGTTGAAAACGGGTATTCATCCGCGTGTTGCAACTGATGAAAATATAGCTCATTTCAGACAGCAGCTTAAATCGCTTGGTTTTTCTTTTGATTGGGACAGAGAAATAGATACGACTGACCCTAAATATTTTAAATGGACGCAATGGATATTCCTTAAGCTGTTTGAGAAAGGTCTTGCATATAAGTCAAAAGCCCTTGTCAATTTCTGCCCGAACTGTAAGGTTGTGCTTGCAAATGAAGAATCTCAGGGCGGAGTGTGCGACCGTTGCGGAAGTCAGGTAATTCAAAAAGAAAAGGAGCAGTGGATGCTCAAAATTACGGACTATGCACAGAAGCTTCTCGACGGACTTGACGATGTTGATTATTTGCCCAGAATAAAAATGGAGCAGAGAAACTGGATAGGACGTTCGGAAGGTGCAGAGGTTGATTTCCGTGTAAAAGACAGCGATGAAAAACTCCGTATATTTACAACACGGTGCGATACGTTGTTCGGAGTAACATTTATGGTAATTTCTCCCGAGCATAAGCTTGCGGAAGAATTTAAAGACAGAATACTCAATTACTCTGAGGTTGCGGAATATAAGGCAGCGGCGGCAAAAAAGAGTGAATTTGAACGCAAAATGCAGACAAAGGAAAAGACCGGCGTTGAACTTAAAGGCATAAAAGCAATAAATCCCGTTACCAATGAAGAAATACCGATTTATATTTCCGATTATGTGCTCAATAACTATGGTACTGGTGCAATAATGTGCGTACCCGCGCACGACACCAGAGACTGGGAATTTGCGCACAAATTCGGCATACCGATGAGAGAGGTAATTGCCGGCGGCGATATAGAAAAAGAAGCGTTTACGGACATTGAAAACGGAATACTTGTAAATTCGGGATTCCTGAATGGTCTTACTGTTAAGCAGGCTCAGGAGAAAATGTTTGAATTCCTTGCCGAAAATAAAATAGGTGAGAAAAAAATAAATTATAATATGCATGATTGGGTTTATGCGCGTCAGCGTTATTGGGGTGAGCCTGTTCCGATAGTACACTGCAAACATTGCGGAATGGTTCCTGTGCCGTATGAACAGCTTCCGCTCAAGCTGCCGGTTCTTTCGCAGTTCAGACAGTCTGAAACCGGAGAATCGCCTCTTGTTCATGCTGATGATTGGGTAAATACGACTTGTCCGAAGTGCGGAATGCCGGCAAAGAGAGAAACCGATACAATGCCTCAGTGGGCAGGTTCAAGCTGGTATTTCCTCAGATATGTTGACCCGCTTAATGAAAATGAGCTTGCTTCGGAAGAAGCGCTTAAATATTGGTTGCCTGTTGATTGGTATAACGGCGGTATGGAGCACGTTACAAGACACCTGATATATTCAAGATTCTGGCACAGATTTCTTTATGACATAGGTGTTGTTCCCACAAAGGAGCCTTACGCAAAAAGAACGGCTCACGGTCTTATACTCGGCGAGGACGGACAGAAAATGTCAAAGTCACGCGGAAATGTTGTAAATCCGGATGACATCGTAAGGGATTACGGCGCAGATACGCTCCGTACCTATGAAATGTTTATAGGCGATTTTGAAAAACCTGCTCCTTGGTCTGATGACAGCGTTAAGGGTTGTAAACGTTTTCTTGAAAGAGTGTATAATCTTACGGATATGCTTATTGAGGGCGATGAATTGAGACCTGAAATGGCTTCCGTTATACACAAAACCATTAAAAAGGTAAGCGATGATATTGAAGCAATGAAGTTTAATACCGCTATTGCGGCGCTGATGACGTTGATAAACGAAATTTATGCAAAGGGCAGTGTAAATAGAGCTGAATTGAGCGTATTCATACGTCTGCTTTGTCCTGTGGCACCTCATGTATGTGAGGAAATATGGGAAAAAATGGGTAATGAGGGTTTTGCGAGCATGGCTG
>CAJLXE010000008.1 GCA_905210525.1 uncultured Clostridia bacterium
CGGTCGTCGAACATCTAACCAAAAAGGGCTGGAAGATCACCGACCTCGGCGTCACCAGGGACAGCGATCCCAACGACACCGAAAACATGTTCCACAGAGTGGGGCTGCGCGTCGGGAGTAAAATTTCCGAAGGGGAATTCGAGCGCGCGCTGTTGTTCTGCGGCACCGGAATGGGGATCCATATCGCGGCATCCAAGTGCCCGCACGTCCACGCGGGCGTGGTGGAGAGCGTTCCGGCGGCGCTGCGCGCAATTACCGGGAACGGCGTCAACGTTCTGGCGATGGGCGCGTTTTACGTCGCTCCGCAGATGGGCTGCGACATTGCGGACGCCTATCTCAACGCGGAGCTCGGCACGGGTTACGAGTGGTGGCATAACTTCTATGAATTCCACAAGCTGGCGATCGACGAGCTGGAGGCGTTCAACTATGAGGAATACAAGAAAAACGGGTTCAAAGTAAAGCACCTCGGCGATTACGATCTCACCCTGGAGACCAAGCCGGAATAACGAAACTGTCGGAAAACAACCTGCCCAGGCAGGTTGTTTTTTTGTGTAAGAAAACCCCGCGTTAGACGCGGGGTTCAGGGGATGTTAAACATATAATTCTTGAAAAAGAAAACTCCTTTTGGTATAATAAAAATGAGGTCTGCAAACCCAAAAATAAAAACCAAAAGGAGGACATTCAAGAATGAATGACATACATAGTTTAG
The DNA here is from genome assembly GCA_905210525.1 of uncultured Clostridia bacterium. GTDB lineage: Bacteria > Bacillota > Clostridia > HGM11327 > HGM11327 > SIG351. Next base: position 710 of record CAJLXE010000008.1, read on the forward strand.
CACATTCGAAGTGGAATTGCAAGTATCACATAGTATTCGCTCCAAAATATAGGCGAAAAGCAATGTTTGGAGAAAAAGGACGAGAAATCGGAGCAATTCTACGAGAATTGTGCAAATGGAAAGGCGTAAATATAATAGAGGCGGATATGTCCCGACCATGTACATATGTTGGTGGAGATTCCCCCGAAAATGAGCGTATCTGCGTTTGTTGGGTATCTCAAAGGAAAGAGTAGTTTAATGATATATGAACAATGGGGGGATCTCAAATTCAAGTATTGAAACCGCGAATTTTGATGTAAAGGCTACTATGTAGACACTGTCACATATTTTTATGGACACTTTTGAGCGGTGTATTTATGGATGGAAAAAAGCAGTATATTAGCTTCAATCGTACCATGTCGTTCAGAGCCTTATATTTTGAAGTATATAAGATAAGTTTGAAGAGTCAAGCAGAAACTTATTAACGATGGGAAAAGCGTATATGTGGAATGGTCGATTTCTACATGATGCAAAACGTGTCTTATTTTTTCTCTGAATAGTGCTGGTCGTATATCATGGAGTAGTCACAAAAGGGCGATATCGCGCTCATAATTGACACAGAAGAATAATTCCACACTCAAAGGTGCGCTGATAGATAATTACTAATCGCATCCTGGTTTTGACGCGGCAAAACTTGCTTCACCTTTGATGAGATCAATAAAATTGAGCTCACCAAAGACAATGAGTGGGAAGTGAAGGACGGAGTATGTGCGTATTTCCTTTTCAGTTTTGCATTGCGAGAAGGAAAGGGTGAAGGTGAATTTTATACGACGAAGGCGTGTGCGGTATTACAAAATAGCATAATAAAACGTATCAGGGTAGAACGTGCGAAATGCTGTTTATGAGTTTGCGGCAGACGATTTTGCCGTATGAGAAGAAGTATATTGCACGCACCGATGAAGATAAGGCAAAAGTTATGGTAACTATCGTATTTGGTAGTCCCAAGAAAGTAGTGGATAAGATTAAAAGCGCATTATGGTTTGCGCTGAAACAATGTTAGGTGGCAATCGAGACTTTAGTAAAAAAAGGCGTGAAGCCATCTAATTTTTATTTTCTAAATTTTGCATATCAAACGGAACACTTTCTATTGACTAATTGAGGCGCATGGTGTATAATAAATCTACATACTGCGTGAAGAGGTAGAGAACTTGAATAAAAAAGAATATTCCTCAAGCTTAAAGAAGACGCCATATAAGTATTTGATAGCAAAAAAAATTGCGAAATTGATGCTGAATAATATGGATAGAGCGGAGGTTTTCAATGATTGTTACAACAATAACTATATTGAGATAGATTCCACGGAACGGCGGAGAGAAATAATCAATATTATTTATGAGCGATTGATTTCGCTGGACAGCTTTTTGTTGCATCAATTCTATGAAGGGGATCTAGCAACTTCTAAATTTTTATTAGTTTACGCGATAGCCAAGTCAGATAGATTGTTTTTTGATTTTTTGTTCGAGGTGTATCGAGAAGCGTTGATTGGCGAAAGAAACTATATATCGCTTGATGATTTTGATCATTTCTTTGCGGTAAAAAAAGAGAATGATCAGATCGTTGCAAAATGGGGGGCGTATACGATAAGCCAATTAGCAAAAGGGTATAGAGCAATACTCGTTGATTCTGGATTGGGCGAACGAGAAAAAAGGAATATTAAGGTAATCCGTGTGATGATACATCCAATGGTCGAAGAGCACTTAAAGATGTTGGGAGATACGGAATATCTTAAAGCTTTGTTGGGGGTATGATTATGAAAGAGCGTAGTTTGAATGAGCGGCTTAGCGAATTAGAGGATAGAATGATAAGTGTTGAAGCATTAACTCGATATGGAACGGCAAATGATTTGAAATTTTACATCTTTGATTACAATCCCAAAGATGAGCTCATTATCAGAAAAGAAGTCAAAAAATTAATCGAACATAATGATAAGATAATTGAATTTGATCTTTATGTAATGATGATGCAGGTCATAGAAGAAGAAGGGAATATGGAAGATGTGATAAGAATGGAGCCCGAATACGATAAGGCTTTGTTGTTATCGGAAGTGTTTCAGCCGCTGCTTTCGGTAGAAGAAAATAATAATAAGTTGCTTGAGATGTTTAAGAATAAGGCCCCGGACAACGGGCAATCGATAGTTCTTATTACAGGAGTCGGCAAGGCTTATCCAATTATAAGAAGTCATACGATACTAAACAATCTACAAAGTATTTTTAGAAGGAATCCGGTTGTTATGATGTATCCGGGTAGATATGAAATAAAGGATTCGATGACTTTGAAATTGTTTGAAAGACTTGACGACGATAATTATTACAGAGCTTTCCCTTTGTCGGAGAGGAGAATAGGAAATGATTATTAAGGATTTATTTAAAAAAGAGATAGACAGAAGTATTCAGGGCGTTGTAACAATCGGCAATGAGGACGAAGAGCAAAAGTGGCAGGGGCTTGAAGAGGATGTATGCACTGATGAAATAACAAAGTCATTCCGTACCTTTTTCCGCAGATATAGGGAATCTATTTCTGTTCCGACTGAAAAGATGGGCGTTTGGATTACCGGTTTCTTTGGATCAGGCAAATCACATTTCTTAAAGATATTGGGATATTTGCTTGAGAATAACGTTGTTGCCGGTGTGCATGCTGTCGACTATTTTGACGAAAAAATAAAGGATCAATTGGTGCTCGCCGACATTAAACAATGTGCAAAATCCAACAATAAGGTGGTTTTGTTTAATATCGATTCTAAAGCGAAATCAGATTCGAAAAATAAGTCGCAAGCAATAATGGATATTATGCTTCGGGCGTTTAACGAATCCATCGGCTATTGTGGTTCTTCTCCATGGGTGGCTGATTTGGAAAGAACATTGGATTCCGAGAAACTGTTGGAGGCATTTATTGCGAAATTTGAAGAGTTGTCCGGAAGAACATGGAGTCAGACGCGCTCAAAAGCTTTGCTCAATAGGGACTATATCGTTAAGGCGCTTGTAGAAGTACGTGGGATGACCTCGGAAAGCGCAAAACAGTTTATCGATGATCAAATTAAAAACTTTACAAATACAACCGAGGACTTTGCAAAAATTGTCAATGAATATTGCCGTCAACATAAAGTTCGAGTCGTATTCCTCATGGATGAGGTTGGACAGTTTATCGGAACAAACGGCGAATTGATGCTGAATTTACAAACTTGCGTAGAGGATTTGGGTAAGTATTGCCGCGGACAAGCTTGGGTTGTTGTCACGTCGCAACAGGAGCTCAAAGCGATGATTGAAAGCACCAAAGCCAAGCAGAATGATTTTTCTAAAATACAGGGCAGATTTGATACTCGTCTTCTGCTCAGCGGTGCAAATGCTGATGAAGTCATCAAAAAGAGGATTTTGGAAAAGAAAGAATCTGCTCGCACGCCGTTGATGTCGCTGTATGAAGCGAATGCCAGCAAACTATCCAACCTTATTTTGTTTGAGCAAAAACCCACGTGGAGCGGATATAAAGATGCAAATGAATTTCAGGAAGTATATCCGTTTGTATCATATCAGTTTGAGCTTCTCCAAAAGGTCTTTGAGTCAATCAGAGAAAGCGGAATGAGCGAGGGCAGACATCTCTCGCAAAACGAGCGTTCTCTTTTAAGCGCGTTTCAAGAATCTGCAAAAAAGATTGCAGCATCTGAAGTGGGTATCTTAGTTCCGTTTGATAGCTTTTATCAAACCATTGAGCAGTTTATCGATTATGATATAAAAACTGTCTTTTCAAACGCGGAAAGACGTGGAAGCCTTGATAGCTTTGCTATTCGTGTGTTACGGGTTTTATTTATGATAAAACACGTCAAGGAGATGCCTGCTACTATCAATAGACTCGCGACGATGATGGTGGAGAGTATCAACGAGGATAAGGCGGTCTTGAAGGATAAAATATATGAAGCACTGAAAATTTTGGAAGAAGAAACGCTGATCCAAAAGAATGGTGAAGAGTATGATTTCCTTACGAATGCCGAGCAGGACGTAAACAAACAAATTAACAGTATAGGACATAACGAAGGAGAAGTTCAGAGAAATATTCTTGAAATTGTCTATGATAAAGTATTAGACAGCAATAAACTTCGTTATGAAAACCGGCATGATTTTGCTTTGAATAGATTTGTCGATCAGGAGTCGAAAGGTTCGTTTAGTCAGGATAATATAACGATTAAAATCTTTACAGATTTCTCTGATTTGCACGATCCGGCATCTTTTGCAGCCGAATCTGCGCGTACGAATGCGGTTGTCGTGGATATGACGGCGGGAAGCTACATAGACGAACTTATTAAAGCCAATAAAATCGCAACATTCAAACGGAATAACAGTGCTACAATGTCTGCTGCTTTAACCGAAATTATGAGTAAAAAATCTGCGGAGTATTCTGAGCGTTTGAAGCGCGCAGAGGACATAATCCGTCAGGTTCTTCGCACTGCGCCTATTTATTTGAATGGCACGAAGCTCGATATAAAAGAGAAGGATGCAAAGGATAGGCTGACAGACGCCCTTAGGGCTATGGTCGAGCAGGATTATTATAAGCTTGATTTGGTTTCCTATTTTTACAACGATCAGAAAGCCATTTCGGAAGTTTTGGATGATGGCGGACAGGGCTTTTTTGCGACAGAGATAACAGATGAGGCAAATTATCCCGCATATAAAGAAATTATTGAAAAAATTAAAAACGATAAGTCGCTGGGCAGAAGGCTCACTGTAAAAGGATTAGTGGAGCATTTTTCCAAAAAGCCATACGGCTGGAGAGAACTTGACGTTTTAGGCATGGTGGCTAATCTTTGGAAAAAGAATGTTCTGCAAATTGTCATTCACGAAGTTGTTGTCGATGACAAAAATAGAAGCTTCAAAATAGATTTTGCTCGTAAAAACGGACTGGATACGATGATTCTACGTATTCAGGAAAAAATTGACGATGCAATCTTGTATAAAGTAAAGAGAATTATGCAGGACGCATACGATGAAAACATTCCGCTTGACGAGGCTAAACTGAAAGAAGGCATAACTTCATTTTTTGAAAATAAACGCAAGTTTTTGTCTGACTTAAAAGCGAAATATGGTTCCGATTATGCGGGAGTTGGCGTTGCAACAGAAATTTATCGCGATTTTGATGCTATTTTGCGTTCATCGGATACTTTAACGATTTTTAATGAGGTTATTGCTCGTGAGGATAGCTTGAAAGATAAAGCTGAACAGTTGGAACAGCTTGAAAGCTTTTATCGTGCAGGCAGTAATCAGCAAAAGAATTATAAAGATGCAATAGAAATTGCCAAATGGTATAGAAATAACTATATGTTCAACGATTTGTCAGCGCTGAGTGACGTCATTACACGTATCAGTGATATCTTGAGCATGAAAATGCCATTTGGTAAAATGACCGAACTTGCATCACTTGTTTTTGAGGCAAGGGAAGTCAAGACGAAAATACTTGAAGACAAATGTGACCAAGCCAAGAAAAGATTGGAAGAAGACAGAACTTCTATCAATAAGGAACTGCGTGAAGTGCTTAATGCTGATATTGCACAGGAACGAAAGGACAAAATTCAGGAAGCGGCGGATGAGCTTAACGAAAAATATGATAATTGGCTTTCTTCCTTGCAACCGTCTACACCGAATATAGATGCATTTATTACTTCAAGTCATTCTCAGCTTGAAAAATTCCGTGAGTTTATTGCAACGACGATTATAGACGGAACACCAAATACGCGATCCAAAAGAGTTAAAATCATTGAATGTGTACCGGTGGCAAATAAAAAGATTAAATCGGCCGATGACGTTGAAAAAGTCCTTGCGGCAATTAAAGAAAAATTGCTGAAGGAACTCGGAGACAGTGACGAGATAAATCTTGATTAAGTGGGGGCTTTTATGGATAAAAGGCAATTACAAGCCTATGCAGTGTGGGCAAAAGAAAATCTTGAGACGCAAATCGAAGTATCTTTGAAGACGTTGGGTATTTTCAGCGATACTGATATAAAAAATGCGAAAATCATCGGAGATGTTGTCGTTATAGAGGGCGACGATCACTCGTATCCGAGGGATTTGTATTCAAAGAGAAATAGCATTGTAAATTTGGTCAAATCAGAGGGATATAAGCAGGTTATCGAGGAATTTGCTTACACTTGGTTTAACCGTTTTGTAGCATTGCGCTTCATGGAAGTCCATGATTTCATACCGCATGGGTTTCGCGTACTTTCGTCTCGCGATGGGAGCGTGGAGCCGGAAGTACTGAAAAACCTTCCATTTATTAAGGATGATCTCGGCATTGATTTGTTCCAATGTGAAAAGCTAAAGTCTGTCGGGGTTGAAGAATTATATAGGTATGTTCTTTTCCGTCAGTGCAAGGCATTATCGGGTATTTTGCCGATGTTATTCGAGGCGGATTATGATTACTTGGAATTGTTATTGCCGAAAACTCTGCTTTTAGGTGATACGATTTTGACGAAGCTCATTGCCCTTGGAGACGAGCCTTTTCTTGATGACGTCGAAATTTTGGGATGGATGTACCAGTTTTATATTTCGGCAAAGAAAGACGAGGTAAATAAAACAAAGCAAACGATTACAAAGGACACGCTTCCAGCTGTAACGCAGTTATTTACTCCGGATTGGATTGTGCGCTATATGGCAGAAAATTCAGTCGGTAGATTGTGGATGGAAAGTTATCCTGATTCATCGTTGCGCGGAGAAATGAGATATTATGTAGATAGTCCCGAACAGCCGGAAGAAGTTCAGCGTAAAATAGTGTCTATCAAATATCGGGACGTCAATCCTGAAAATATAAAAATCATTGAGCCGTGCTGCGGATCGGGACACATACTCGTGTACGTGTTTGATTTGCTTTATAAGATGTATGAGGAGAAGGGGTATCAAAAAAGAGAAATTCCTTCACTGATATTGAGTAAAAATCTATTCGGACTTGATGTAGACAAAAGAGCATCGCAGCTTGCGGCTTTTTCGCTTGTTATGAAGGCTCGAAGCGTTAATCCGCGTTTTTTCTCCGCAACATATTATGTCAAACCAAATGTATATGAAATTTGGGACTCCCGTGGATTATTTAATATCGGGTACAAGCAGTTATTGACGGAGACGAACGCTCTTTCGCATGAGACGATAGAGGATATAGAAAAACTTGCCAATGCTTTCAGATATGCCAAGACAATAGGCTCTCTTTTGAAAATCAAACCGATGAATTGGAAGCGGATTGCCGAAACGCTTGATTTGTTGGAAAACAAGGTGGTCTACAATATTTTTAATGAGCGGCTAAACAGCGTTGGCATAAGGCTGATTAAAAAACTCGTCAGGCAGGCGCAAATTTTATCCGATAAATATGACGTAATGATTACAAATCCGCCGTATATCGGCATTTCTTCCATGGAAGAGCCTGTACGCGAATATGCGAATACATTTTATCCGAACAGCAAATCAGATATGTTCGCTATGTTCATGGAAACAGAATTCGTAAAATCCAACGGCTTCCTTGCAATGATTAATATGCACAATTGGATGTTTCTATCAAGTTATGAAAAATTGCGTAATAATTTAATTATTACTCAAGAAATGATTGCGATGGTACATCTTGGGGCGCATGCATTTGAGACCATTGGCGGTGAGGTTGTGAAAACTACGTCATTTGTTTTACGCAATGGTATTTATGGAGGAAATGGTGTTTATTTTCAATTGGTTGATAGTAACGACAAGCGGAAAAAATTTTTAGAGAACAAAAGTCAAGGTGAATTGCGATTTATAGCAAAGGCTATGAATTTTTCTAAAATTTCCGGTAGTCCCATTGCTTATTGGGTGAGCGAAGCCTTGAGCAATGCGTTCTCAAAAGGTCGTATGATGACAACATACTGCGATACTTTTTTAGGAATTATTACTGGAGATAATGATAAGTTTTTAAGAGAATGGTTCGAGGTTGAAAATAACAAAATCGTATTTCACGGCAATAGTATGGATGCCATTGATTTGAAAAAACAATATTGGATTCCTTATAACAAAGGAGGAGAGTTTAGAAGGTGGTATGGCATACAGGACGATGTTATAAACTGGGAAAACGGCCCAAAAGATAAAAGACGGGGAAAGCAAGATTATTCTAAGTATTACCTTAGAGAGTATGTCGCTTGGTCGTACACTATTTCGTCTTCAGCAAAAACCATTGCCACAAGATATTATCCCAATGGATTTCTTTGGGATGTAAGAGGTTCTGGGATTTTTGATAAATCGAATAATATGTTGTATTTGACTGCCTTAATTTCTAGTAAGGTTGGCTTTTCGCTATTACGAGTAAAGACACAAGCTTTAAGTTGCCAAGTAGAAAATATAGCGGAGATGCCAGTAATTATTGACGAGAAAAATAGGGGACAAATAGAAGAGAAAGTAAAAGAGAATATAGCATTCTCTAAAATGGATTGGGATAGCTTTGAAAATTCTTGGGATTTCAAAAAACATCCGTTGATCTAAGGTGGAATTATGACAGAAAAGCAAATAGAGCAGGTTATTGAATTTAGAAAGGCTGTTGTAGGAATAAAAAATAATAAACAGCTGGTTGGGGAAGAGTACTATAATTCCCTTGCAAATTTGAATTCATGTATTCAGTCAGCTATAATTGAATACAAGCCTGTTGGGCTATCATTTTCTTCTGCAAGGATAATCGACATAGATAAAACTGTGAAATTGAGTTTGAATGAGTATATTTATAACGATGAAGAACTTGATCGATGTGCGGATATCATGTTGGCTACAATTGATGGAATTATTGCAAGGATTCCAAATTACGATCATATATGTCATGTTCGTGATGATATAAAAAGAGCCAAGAATACTCCGGCTAAAAGAAGGAAAGAAGTTGTTGTTGAACTTGTGTCAAAGTATTCCGGTATTATTAAATTTGATAAAACAGTTTTGGATTTTGCAAAGCCAGAAGATCCGTTTTCTCTAAAAGAAGATCAGTCGCATGCTATTTTACAGGGTGTAATAGGAAGGTTAGAAATCTATTTATCTTCATTGAGTATTGAAAAAAAGCCCAAAACCTCTGCCGCTGTAAAAACTACAAATATTAATGTCACTCAAACGCAGAATAATAATCAAGTTCAAACTACAGATGTGAATTTAAATCTTTCCATCGAAAACTGTTTGAAGGATTTAGAAGATTGTGAATCGGTAAGTGAGGAAGAGATTTCAGAGCTTAAAGCTCAGATGGCTGAAATTCAAAAACTCCTTGAAAACAAAAGAGGGAACAAGAAAAGTATTCGAGAAAAGATCAAGGATGTATTGAAGTGGATTGCAGAGAAAGGTACGGATGTAATGATTGCTGTCTTGCCAACAGTAATAGCAATTCTCAATAATATTAAATAAGGAGTTCGTTATGGGACGTTTAATATCGGATAAATACAGAGAGTGGGAATCAGAGTGCAGAGAGCGCTTTGACCGATTAAAAGCGAATGAAGAGGAACTGAATCGGATTTTTATCGATATATACGGCTTGCAGGACGAGCTTACCCCTGAGGTGGAAGATAAAGACGTTACTGTTCGTCTTGCCGATTTAGAAAGGGAGATCAAATCGCTTATTTCTTATCTGATCGGCATTGAGTTCGGCAGATATTCTCTCGACGTTGACGGCCTCGCTTATGCCGGAGGAGAGTGGGACAACACAAAATATATTACTTATCAGCCCGATGTTGACGGTATAGTTCCGGTTTACTCCAAGCTCGGAATGCAGGACGGTATGACCGAACGGCTGATAAGACTTATAAAGTTGGTTTACGGCGAGGATACATACAGGCAAAATATAGATTTTATTGCGGAAGCTCTCGGGAAAAAGAAGAATGAATCGTCTGAAGAAACTTTGAACAGATATATCTGTGATGATTTCTATGCGGATCATCTCAAGATTTATCAAAAAAGCCCTATTTATTGGATGTTTTCAAGCGGCAAATACAGTGGCTTTAAGTGCTTGATTTATATGCACAGATATAACGAGGATACGCATGCGCGCATCAATGCAAAGTATTTCTTGCCTGAATCGACGAGGTTAAAAAACGAGCTTGAAGAAATTACTGCCGCTACGGTGAATGCAACGGGAAAAGAAGTTGTCCGTCTTGAAAAAGAGCGCTCAAGACTTGCGAGTGCCTATAACGAGGCCATCGAATATGGTGAAGTACTTGATAATATGGCAAATAAATATATCAAAATCGATCTTGATGACGGCGTAAAAGTCAATTATGCCAAATTTCAGGGGATAGAGCTGGTAACGGATAGCGGAGTAAAGGTAAAGAAGGATTTGCTTGTCCCGATCAAATAAAGCGAACCGATTTTCAGAGGTGTGCGAATGGCTAATATAGATTATCAGGAAGCAAAGAGAGAGATAGTAAAGATCTTCCAAGCAGAAAACGGCGGCGGGAGGAAGATTGTTTTTTGGTACGATGCTCCTGCCAATTTTAAGGATGACGTAGCAAGCGATAATTTTGACGTTTGCAGAGTCCTTTTGTGTTCTCACAATGAATTTGCGATCAAGAAGATTATAGAGCAAGAGGACACGAACAGCAATATTTTTATATATATCCCATATGAGAAGCCGAGCGATGAAGAGAATTGGCTTTTGGATATTTTGATGTATAGCGAAGAGTATTATGCCGACACCGTCGCTTTGACGATGCGGCATCTCGGCATTTCAAATTCTGATTTGCGTAAGATTGTAGAAAGACATATCAAGTTTTTTGACAGTGCTCAAAGGACAAAAAAGCTCAGCTCATACGTTATGATAAACGACGACCTGAAAGTAAGCGATTTGTTGCTCGCCATGATGTGCGTTATTGTCAAAGCAGAAACGAGATCGTTGGAAAGTGTTTTGGCGGAACTTATTTTTGACGGGAACGAACAGACGAAATATAAAGAACTGAAAAGGTTGGGGTTTGAAGATTTTTTATGGGAAGAAATTTCTAACGAGTATAATTATGAAGGGGATCAGAAAATAGAAATCCTCGCGAAACGTTTTCTGTTTACCGCTATGTTGGAGCAAAACGTCGAGATCGATCCTATGCCGAGTTTTTATAAACAATATGTGATTGACGGGCAAGGTAGAGTGGATGCACGCTTTTTTGTCAACAACATAAAGCAGGATAGCCGATATAAAGTATTGCAGTTTCATATCGGGGCTGATCTGAAAATAGAGGGGCTTTTAGCCGGCAGAGACGTATCGCTGTTTGAAGAAAGCGACATTTTCGAGGCGATTGATTTTTATATCATAAAACAAGCCGCCGATAGTTTGAGAAACGGCGGACTTGACTACGAACGTTTTGAACGAATTATTAACAGTAGAGGCAATTCTATTTGGTATCAAGAGCATGAGAGCGAATATGCCTTCTTAATGGCGGCAATTTGTCTGTTTAAGTTGCTTGAAACAAACGTGGAAAATGGGTTGACAGCCGTAGATTACATTAAAAAGTATGCAAGTGATTATTTTAAGATAGATAAGAATTACAGGCATGCCGTATATAACTATAATTTGATTCAAAATCCCATTGAAGAGATAGAAGCGTTGATGGAAAGAGTCGAATTTTTATACGGTGACAAATATTTAGGAACGCTTGGCGGAGAGTACAGCACTGCATTAAGTCGACAGGAGAAGTGGGAGTTTTTCGGTGTCCAAAATTCATCTGACTTCTTTCAGATGTTGCAGAAATTTCAATTCAAGAAATTGTTTGTAATCATATCGGATGGATTGCGATACGAGATCGGGCAGGAAATATATGAAGAGATAAAGAGCGAGGCGGGTTTGCGCGGCAACGTTTCATTGGATTATGCTATTTCGCCGCTTCCATCCGAGACTCGTTTTGGTATGGCTGCGCTTTTGCCACATAATGATATTACTTACACAGACGGAAATGTCTTGATTGACGGACAGATAACAAACGGGATACCTGCTCGCAACAAAATACTGCAAGTCAAAAACAGCGGTTATGCTGCTATTGATTATCAGGAGATATGCGGCTTTTCCCGAGATGAACTTCGATCGTATATGGCAGACAAATCACTTGTGTATATCTATCACAACGTTATAGATAATACAGGTGAGCATAATGAAAGAAGAGTGTTCGACGTTGCTCAAACCGCAATATCCGAGATAGTGGTGCTTATTAAAAAGTTGTATAATCATTTACAGATTTCTAACTTCTTTATAACTGCCGATCATGGTTTCTTATATCGACGCAATACGCTGTTAGAATCGCAAAAGTATAGTAATATAGTGTCGAAAATGCCCATTGAAGTTTCAAAACGGTATTTGATCACGAATGATGAATTGGTACAAGTCCCTTACACATTAGAGTTTGACCTGTTGGGACAGGGTGAGCATAAGGTTATAGTTCCGTATGGGTATGATATTTTCAAAACACAGGGAGCAGGTGTGCAGTATGTTCATGGCGGGGCTTCGTTGCAAGAGACAATCGTTCCGATCGTTCATATAAGCGAGTTAAACGCTAAGAAAGGCGAAAAAGTATCGCGACCTGTCGGTGTAAGGCTGAAGAGCATAGTCAGAAAAATAACGAACAGAAGTTTTGCGCTTGATTTTGAGCAGTATGAGAAAGTAGAAGACAAAGTTCAGTCTATTACCTGCGTTACGTACTTCGTTAACGAAGAAGGAAATAAGGTATCAGGCGAATATCATTTTACTGCCAACTCGAGTTGTGACGACATATCTCAAAGAGTAACGAGGATAAGATTTACTCTGAAAAATATCGAATTTAATCGATCGAAAAGGTATTTTTTGATGTTATGTGATGAGGAAAATCTCAGCGAATACATTGAAAAAGAGCAATTTACAATCGATATTTTGGGCTTTAAGATTTTTTAACGGAGGATCGGGATGGATAATTTGGATAAAAAGGTATTTGAATTGTTTTCCGGGAGAGTGGTTCCGAAAGGAGCAACTAAAAAAATTAAGAACAGTGCAAACGTTCCTACATACGTATTGGAATATTTACTGGGGACTTATTGCACTTCCGATGATGCAGAAGAAATAGAACAGGGTATTGAGCAAGTAAAACGTATACTTGCCGACAACTATGTTCGTCCCGATGAGGCAGAAAAAATCAAGGCAAAAATAAAGGAAAATCATAACTATACTGTAATTGATAAGCTGACGGTCAAACTGAACGAAAGATCGGATAACTATTTGGCGGAATTTATGTTTTTAGGCATAAATAACGTCTACGTTCATCCTAAATATGTTCGTGAATACGAGAAATTGCTTGCCGGCGGTATATGGTGTATAGTTGATTTGACTTATTTCTTTGATGAGGACGAGAAGGGTAAAAGCCCGTTCATGATAAACGATATTACCCCCATTCAAATGCCGAATCTCGACAAAAACGAAATTATCGAGGGAAGAAAGAACTTTTCAAAAGAGGAATGGATTGATTTATTGCTTCGTTCGACGGGAATGGAGCCAACGCAGTTTGAGTATCGTGTAAAATGGCATTTGTTGGCTCGATTGGTCCCGCTTGTGGAAAACAATGTCAATCTTTGTGAATTAGGTCCTAGAGGGACGGGAAAATCGTATATTTATAAAGAAATTTCACCGAATTCTATTTTGATTTCGGGCGGTCAAACTACTGTGGCAAATCTTTTCTACAATATGGCGAAAAGGCAAATAGGCTTGGTCGGGATGTGGGACTGTGTTGCCTTTGATGAGGTCGCGGGAATCAATTTTAAGGATAAAGATGGTGTTCAGATTATGAAAGACTATATGGCATCGGGATCCTTTGCGAGAGGCAAAGATGCTATACAGGCAAATGCTTCTATGGTTTTTGTCGGAAACATCAATCAAAGCGTTGATAGTTTGATGAAGACTTCGCACTTGTTCGAGCCGTTTCCCGAGGCGATGATAGATAGTGCTTTTTTTGACAGAATGCACTGCTATATTCCGGGATGGGAAATTCCTAAGATGCGACCTGAATACTTTACTGATAATTATGGTTTTATTTCGGACTATCTTTCTGAGTTTATGAGAGAAATGAGAAAAGTTCCGGAGACAGATGCTTTTGATAAATATTTTAAGCTGGGACGTTGCTTAAATCAGAGAGATACCATAGCAGTACGGAAAATGGTCTCAGGTCTTGTAAAGTTAATCTATCCTGATGGCAATTATACCGAAGCTGAAATCGAGGAAATCTTGAAATATGCCATTGAAGGAAGGCGCAGAGTAAAGGAACAACTTAAGAAAATCGGCGGAATGGAATTTTACGATGTACAATTCAGTTATATCCGGCTGTCCGATATGGAAGAAATTTTTGTTCCTGTCCTTGAACAGGGTGGAAGCAGTTTATTGCCTGAAGGAGTAGGAAAGGCTGGTCATGTATATACGGTTGGTAGCGGCTCTAATGGAATGAAAGGGTTGTTTAAGATTGAGACTTCTATTATGAACGAAGGAAGCGGAAAGTTTGAAACTATTGGTATTCCATCGAATCAAGTCGTAAAGGAGTCCATAAAAACAGCACAAAATTATTTTAAGGCAAATGCAAAGCAAATTAGTGCATCAATTGCTATTGATACGAAAAACTATTTGATGAATTTGACAGATTGTCAAGGGGTCGGATTGGTAAGCGACATATCACTCCCCGTTCTTATAGCATATTGCAGCTGTTCATTGAATAGGCCGGTTTTACCTCAACTTGCTATTTTAGGAGGGTTAAGTATAGGCGGCACAGTGTCAAAAGTTGCAGAGCTTGCAAGTGTATTACAGGTATGTTTTGATGTTGGAGCAAAAAGAATTTTAATTCCGATGAGTAGTGCGGCAGATATTGCAACGGTTCCGAGCGATTTATTCGCAAAATTCCAAATAAGCTTTTACAGTAGTGCGGAAGATGCCGTTGTTAAAGCACTCGGGATAAATTAGTTCAGAAATAGTTGTGGGTTGAAAGGCAAGAGTTGCATAATATTATACCAAAAGGGAACATGAAATTTGCATACCGTTTCACATATTTAATACTGCTGATTTTGATTTTTTTCAGTTTTATATGATGGATTTTATGCAACAATATCGTTTTATTTCTTTATTTTAACAACTTTCTGCCGCCGGTTTCGCTTAAAACTTTCATCTGCGAAATGGCGATGCGGTTGAGCTTCTGCAAGCGTTCGGACTGCGGAACGCCGTCTTGGATCAGCACCGCGTTGATATTTTCCATGTTGGAAAGACAGATCAGTTCGTTGATCGTCGCATAATCTCGTATATTTCCCTTCTTGCCGGGATTTTGTTCCCGCCATTGTGCCGCCGTCATTCCGAAAAGAGCCATATTGAGAACATCCGCCTCATTTGCATATACATAACTGATTTGTGCAGGCGTAAGCTCCGCCGGAATGAGATTTTCTTTAATGGCATCGGTATGGATACGGTAATTGACCTTGGCAAGTTCGCGTTTTGCAGACCAGCCGAGTTGCTTTTGTTCCTCTTCCTTGAGCCGCTGAAACTCTTTGATGACGTACAGCTTGAATTCTGTAGAGACCCAGCTCGCAAATTCGAAGGCAATATCCTGATGCGCGTATACACCGCTGTTGTAGCGACCGCTGGAAACAGTCATGCCGATGGCGCTTGTCTTTTCGATCCACTTCTGCGGGGAGATCATAAAGGAGTTGAGGCCCGCTTCATTTTTAACCGTATCGAATTCGACACGGTTAAAATCGAGGTTGTGCAGCTCCTCCCAAAGTCCTAAAAAGACAATGGTATTCTTATTGCGCAGCTAGCTGTAGACGATGAAACGCGGATCTTCCGGATTTTTGTACTTTGCAATATCGGTAAGGCAGATAAAGTCGCCCTTGTTGATCTTTTTATAACGGACGTCGATGTCTTTTACGGTAATTTTATCCATTGTGCGCGTCTCCTTTTTCATCAAATGAGATATGATGCTTTTCACAAAAATCATTAAATTTTCCGAGTTGTGCAAGCCGCGGTTCTATGCCCTGACTTTCCCACCGATTGACGGTAGCAAATGATACTCCGATTTCTTTTGCCAGCTGTGCCTGGCTTAGGTATAATTTCATTCGTACGTGCTTGACTTTGTCTGCAAAAGTCATGATCTTA
Organism: uncultured Clostridia bacterium; assembly: GCA_905210525.1. GTDB lineage: Bacteria > Bacillota > Clostridia > HGM11327 > HGM11327 > SIG351. The sequence continues at coordinate 16,832 of CAJLXE010000008.1, forward strand.
CCTCAATGTCGTTATATAACATATTATAGCGTATGTTGAGCAAAAAAGCAAGAGCAAAACATATATTATGCCGATAAACTTTATTGGTGTTTTATCATTCAAAATTGTTTTGGCACCGTGGCGTGTGCTTGGCATAGACAAGTGCGGCTCGCTGCGCTCGCCGTAGCCAAGCACACGCCACGAAAAGAAGGGCACGGGAAAACCAAACCGAAAGCACGGCGGCGCGGAGCCGTCCCCGCTGAACCGCTTAGGCGACGGCTGCCGCTTATGCCGCCGCGCAAGGCTTTCTTTCATTGGTTTTATTTCCGTAATACTTCCTCTGCAATTTTCTTTTTCGGTCGGCTATGGTAGCATAGTTCCTCGCGGAAGTCAACGGCCGCAAAATCGTCGCTTAAAACACCCATGGAATTAGTCGGAGAGCCGAGCAAGGAATTTTTCCTTGTTCGGCTCTTTTGTCGTTATAAGTCAATTTACGCGATTTACACGCAACGATTTTGTCTTTGTCCCGTTGACTTCCGCAGACTTGCTATTCAAAACGCTTTCTTTTCACCGTCCTATGCACCTTCGCCTGTTGCCCGAAAAAGGCAAATACAAATTCAAAAGGTGTCAAAATGGAAATGTTAGTCACAAGGGATGAAAGCGAATGGATCGTAGTAAAAAATACGCATGAGCCAGTTATAACGCAAGAGCTTTGGGATAAGGTGCGGGAAGTGGAAAAATCCGTAGCACAGGGCAGAAAGACCAAGCGCGGATATACGCATCCGCTGTCCGGTTTCTTGTTCTGCGCCGATTGCGGCGGGAAAATGAAGCTGAATTACATCAACCGCAACGGAAAGTTAGATTTTAACTTCAACTGCGGCAATCACATGAGATTGGGAAAGTCATACTGTTTCTCGCATTTCATACATGCAAAAGATATTGAAGCGATTGTGCTGGACGATATAAGGACGATGGCGCAAAGAATCGTACTCGACGAGAAGGCTATCCGCGAAGAGTATCTTCGACACAACGCGGAAGTACAGGAAAAATCTATAAAAGCCGCAAAGAAAGAGTTGCAGGCGAAGCGGAAACGCACAGAGGAATTATCCCGCCTGATGCAAATCGCTTATGAAGACAGGCTGAAAGGCAAAATGCCCGAGGATATCTGCATTAACTTCATACAGAAATATTCCGAGGAACAGAAACGACTGGAAACAGAAATAGAAGAGATAGAAACAAGGCTAACCGAAACAGAGAACACAATGCAGAGCGCGGATGAGTTTATACGGAACATAAAGAAATACCTTGAAGCGCCCGAACTTACCCGCGAAATGTGCTATGAGTTGATAGAGCGTATCATCATCGGCGGACATCCGAAACATACGGGCAAAGAGCGCGAAATAGATATTGTCTACAAAGTGGATATAGCCTCCGTTCTACGTCACAAAATCGACAATATCAAAAAATAAAGATAAGCGTATGGGTTTGACTGCTCATACGCTTATTTCATGCCCGTTTCTGCCCTTTACCCATAGTGTCCATAAAAATAGGTTACAACGGTAGGGAAAAACACGCAAAAAATAAAAGAGTATATAGAAAATCAGTTAAAAGAAGATAAACTCGGAGAACAGCTACGGATAGATTATCCAGATAGCCCGTTTAAGGCGTAATGCAAATGGCAGACCTCATATACCCTTGCTGAGGGTGGCTGGTAGCATAGGGCTTCGCCCGCTTATGAAATACCCCGCGTTTTCACGCGGGGATATTTATTTATGTACCGGCATCTGAAAACCTGTTACGATCTGCTTATTCGGAAATATCGTTTTTTCGGGTTCAAAACAGGCTTCCCGACGGGGCGTTCTCCGGTGATAGATTCCGCGGCAAATTTGCGGGGAGAAAGTGCAGGCGCGGCAAGAGAAAGCGCTTCTTTGAACTCCTGCTGAACCGCGGGTACAAAATACCGCTGAGGGATTTGGGCAAAAGAGCTGAAACGGGACGGAAAGCTGCCGCCTTGTTTGACATGAAAGCAAACGACGGCGCCCGCATTTTGGCTGACGGTTATGCGGTAGCCGATGTCTTTGCCGCGAACAGGGATTATTTTTAACAAAGTTCGATTTTTTGCGTTAAAATTACAGAAAGGATTGATTGATTTTGATTATAAGTCGATGAAAAAGTAAACTATTTTTATTTTTTGTATTGACAAGCGGAAAAAACTGTGTTATATTAGAAAAAAAGAAGAGGGAAAAAGATGAAAAAACTGTTATGTGCTTTGCTGTGCGCCGTCGTGTTTTTTTCGTCCGCGTGCGGCGAGCCGCAGCGCAAGTACGATTATACGGTGCCGGATCGGGAGATGAACGGGATGTTTGATGTTGATTTGCTGCAGAAAAAAACAGTAACTGTGGAAAAGGTCGCCGAGACGGACGGGGTCGAGGGATTTCTCCTCGAAGGGATGCCCTATGCCGATACGCGCGTCAATCGGGCGTTTTTTTGGGTGGGAAAACCGCAGGGAACCGCGCCGTCGACAGGCTGGGCC
>CAJLXE010000009.1 GCA_905210525.1 uncultured Clostridia bacterium
TTTATATTGATATATAGCATTAAAATGGTTTCGATTTATTTCGTTAATCAAAAATTCAATATACAATCCGACCCATATGCTGCCAGAATTGCGGCATCTGTATTCATTATTATTAAGCATAATATTCCCGTCCAAAACATATCCGCGATACCCTGTATCATGTCTGATAATAGGACAGCTTTTATTAATTAAATCAGTAACACATATGCAATTATTATAATCTTCAACAAATACATTCTCATCTATTATTTTTAATTTTCCATAAGAATTTTCATATGCAACACCCAGATAATTCATTCCAAATAAGTACACTATCCTGCAATCAAAAAAAGCTTCCATACTATGTTTTAAATTATCATCTAATTGTCTTCCATAGTACTCAATAAGTTTGAGTTTAAATGGTGACTTATCATATTTTAAAGACAATATTTGAAATAAATATACCAGTAAAGCATCAGGAAATAAATACCAATCAGGCCTGTAATTAATCATCGCATCAATTACAGTAAATGGCATCGAATCAAACGCTATTGCGTTATTAACTGACATATATCCATTATTAATAACATATTTATCCATGCCTTTAATCTGAAATCCGTAAGGAGTAATCGTATTGGAACAACAACATCTATCCATAGTCGTTATACCATAAAATGATTTCCTGTAACGCCACAAAATATGATTGGATTTAATCATCTCTGATGTATTCCAATAAAATGACTGTACATTACCTTTATGATTAATAAATCTGAAACTATGTAATGACTTCAACGCCTTTCCTGAATATTCTTTCGGTAAAAACAAATGAAGATTTTTTCTGTACTCATTAATATCAACTACGTTAAACATCATGATGTCATTATAATCCGTTCCTTTGTAATACTCGCAATTTTTTGAGGCAAAATCCAATGTTAAGAAAAGATTATTCCCGCTCATTCGTATTCTCCTCCATAATTAGTTTTACCCACCATTCATACTTACGTAATTTCGCCAAATTCAAATCTTCATCCGAAATTTTTAACTCAAGAGCCTCCTCAACCTGCACAACCAACTGAATTATAGAAAGTGAATCATATGATAAATCATTTATTAAATCCGTAAATATGTTCAATTCATTAATCTCTTCTGCTTCCGGATATTCATTCCTTCCTAAAATCAACTTATCTAACATAGCTATTCGTTCGTCATTATTCATACAGTCAGTGCCCCCTTAAATGTCATATTTCTTAAGTAATTCCAAATATTTATTTTCAGCAAATCCGCTGAGTTCTCTCCTGACAAGCTTTCCGTTTCTTGACTTTGGAATAGAGTCTACCTGAATAAATATTTTCGGCATTTCATATGGCATAACAATTTTCATCAAACTTGTTTTTATATTCCGCATCAAGTCAGTTTGTGCCGTATACAAACAACACAGTAAATCTTTTTCATTGTAATTGACTGCCAGAACAACGCACTCATTTACTTTGCAATTCAAAAGTATCTTGTTTTCTATATCATTGGGATAAATTTTATGTGAATCAATTATAATCACATCGTCAGTTCTGTTAACAATGTGCAGTTCGCCATACTGATCAAAATATCCGATATCTCCTGTATTCAGCCAACCTTTATACAGCGACTTGTTTTTTTCTGTTCCTTTGACATAACCGGAATATAAAGAATTTGTGTTTGCATGAACAATCCCTCTTTCGCCACAGTGTACACATTCACCATGTTCGTCAACAACAGCAATTTCTACTCCTTTTATCGCTTTCCCAACCGAATTTCCTTTGCTGCAATCCTCCCGTTGAGCCGTTAATCTCGGTCCTGCCTCAGATAACCCGTATACGTTATAAATTTTTATATTTTTGAAAATGTCATGTGTTTTATTATAAATTTTATCATTCAATACCGAACCGCTCACATAAATTGTTTTGAGTGACGAAAGAAAATACTCATTATGCTTTGCTTCATCCGCATACATATTTATTAATGTTGGGTTTACGCAAACAATAGATACGTTATATTGCATTATACTGTTAAACACAAACCTCGGAGGTACAACAACAGGTGCAACAACCGCCCTCATTTTCGATTTTAATGCAACTGTCAACTCACCCGTCAAAGTAGAAGAATGTGACAGTGTTTTCGCTATATAAATGCAATCGTCTGCGTTTGGCTTCATATAGTCAATTATGGCATCTGCATTTGTATTTATCGCAAAGTGAGACAGAATTACACCCTTGGATACGCCGGTTGTACCTGAACTGTATATTATAACAGCTTCATCATGACTGTAATCGGCACGAAATTTATCATATATCTCATCGGGTATACAATGCGCGGAATTACCATTGCGTTCAAATTCCACAAATTCAATATCTTCCGCAACAACCGTATTATTTTCTTGCAACAGAGTTTTTTCTATAAAACATTTTCTTACTCCTGCCTCATGCATCATTTCAATCGCCGTAAAAAGCGGAATACGACTGTCAAGTAACACAGCACAGTCTCCGTTATTCCATATATCCACAAGCAAGTTTATATACTCAATAGAATTTTCCCCGATCAACGCCACTCTACTCATAATACTCTCCTGTTTTTACAGTAAAAAATATTCTTCGTTTTTTCGTCCGACATTTATCTGAGCGCTTTTTGCATAACCTAATGTAATAATTCCCATCAATTCCATATTGCAGTTTTTTATTTCCAAAATTTGTTTAACTGCTTCAGCTTTCGGCAATATTTCTCCTATCCAGCAACTTCCTATACCTATGGCATGAGCCGCAAGCATCATATTCTGCATTACAGCACCGCATGACTGCACATCCTTGATATAATTATAAGAATGCAATTTATCTAAAAAAATCACTATAAAGCAAGGTGCTTTTCTCATCCGGTTTCCATATATGGACAAATCCGATAAAGCTTTTATGTCTTCTTTATCCGTTACAATCTTAAACCTCCACGGTTGTCCGTTTTTTCCGGACGGAGCCCATATTCCTGCATCAACAATCAGTTTTATTGCATCTTCGTCTAAATCCTGTTCCGTATAGTCTCTGACGCTTCTGCGTCCTTTTATACATTCCAAAGCATCCATAACAGCATTTCTCCTTTTACAGCATAGTGGTTTTAATCTTTCACTACAATGCAACATACATAACACATTTCACTCACGCAACAGACTTTCCAGATTTAATATTGCATATTTTTTAATTTACTCACATTAATTACATTATACACATTAATATTATTTATGTCAACATATTTCAGCAAAATATATTTTGGTTTTTTTGTCATAATCTGTCTTATATTGTCGAACAATTGTGCTGAAACAATACATCCGAACGTTTTTTTATTACAAATAAAAATTTTATTTTAATATATGTATAAAAAACACGCCTGCAAAATATGCAAGCGTGTTTTCGGCGTAATATTACTTTTTTCTAAGCACCTCGGATATACTTTTCCCCGCACTGCGAAACAATATTCCCAAAGACTGTGTTACCACCTTTCTGGTAGGAGGATCAAGATTTTTTGTTGATTTCAATATTGCTTTGGCACTCACGAAGCGATGTTCGTTCATTTCCCGTATAGTCTGTATGTTGGTGTCTTTCATTATGTTATAAACCACGTCCACCAGACGTTCTCTGTGTTCGGTGCTCATGCCTGCAATCCATTCTTTGAGAGTTTTGTCTATCATGCGGCTGCTGTTTGTAACACTGTCAAGGTACACAAATCTGTTGCGCACAAGCTCCCACGAATAGATATTATGCTGCCATATACCGTTCTGAATACTGTGAATAACGGTATATTTTTCTTCGTGCTCCAGAAGCATTCCCACAATGGAAGACTGCGGCAAAAACGTATGCGTTCTGTTGCATATTCTGCGGTAACCGTCCATATTGATAACGTTCCCGTCAAATCCGGGTCCGTCATAATTATAAACGGAAACGACCCGTTCCTGCAGCACCGGTCTGCAAAATGCCGCCGCGCAAACCGCCAGATTGCCTCCCTTTGAATGTCCGCCTAAAATAAAGCGGGCATTTTTAAATCGTTCCGCAATCTTTTCATAATATCTGAGGGCAGAGCTTTGCGCGGGAACAGGAAAAGTAAAGCTCATATTGAAATCTTCCTTGCAGCCTATAAGCGTGCTGTCCGTTCCGCGAAAAGCAATATAATACAATTCGTCCGATATTTTAAACGTGACTGCCGCAAACTGAGTCTGTTCCTGTGTATCCGATTTGTTTACGTATGCACAAATTCCGATTTCATAAAAACGTCTGCTGTTTTTTATCGAGCGTATAAGCTCTTCATCGTTTCCGGAATCGTTTTTCGCTTCAATATCACGCGCGCCGCACAATGCACACGCAACATCTCCGAGCTTCTGTATGTAATCGGTTCTTTCGGATACAAAGCCGTCAAACGGCACGTAAGACAGACGCGCAAAAACAGCTCCGTCCACCTCGTTGAATTCATCGCGCGCCATATCGATATCTCCGCGCCATGCAATGTAATCCAATAAATTTGCCATTCTCCGACCTCCGATTTATGCCGTATTCACAACGGCTGTTTAATAGTTTAAGTATAAAAAATTATTTTTTCTTTACGGGAATCCATATCTCCGAATAATAATTCTCGTCAAGCGTTCCCTTGGGATATTTCGTCACATTGTCGTACATTTCAATGCAGTAGCCCGCCGCAAACTCATATTCTTTGAGTGCCGGAAGCCATTCCGAAAATATCTTTACATTAACATCCTGAAGCGCCTCCGGCATAGGACCCTTGCACGGAAATACAGCCCATGTAAAGGATGGTATGGTTTTCGTCACAAACCCGTCCGGATTATCCGATACCGGATTGTATACATCCGCTATCATGTATTCAAAGTCTTCTCCGCCCATTTTTTCGTCGATATTCACTCCGAACATTCCGCACACATACTTTCCGTTGCCGTTTTCGTAATGTTCCTTCCAGAACAACGGAATCCGCGCCTTACAGGTATCATACCTGAATTTTTTAAGCCTTCCTATAACCGTAAACGCGTCTTTTTTAACAATTCTGTAATCCATAAAATAACCGCCTTCCAAAGATAATTTTATCTTAAGCGGTGTAAACTGTCTGAGCAGTACATCTTCTTTTTGCGCTGTTGACGGAGTAACGCCGTGAAAACGTGTGAACGCTTTTGCAAAGCTGTCCGAAGAATCGTATCCGTATTTGACAGCGGCGTCTATTACCTTTATACTTCCCGCCGCAAGCTCAATGCCGGCAAGAGCAAGACGTCGGTTTCTTATATATTCCGCAACGGTAATACCGCAAAGCAAGCTGAATCCTTTCTGAAAATAAAACGGAGAAATATGTATTTCCGCCGCAACATCGTTTACTCCTATGTCGTCCGTAATATGTTCTTCAATATATTCAACCGCCTTGCTTACAGCGCTGACCCAGTCCATAACAGTTCACCTTTCCGCTGAGATTATATACAGTATATCACAGATATCCCCGGGCGTCCCGACATTACTTGCTTTGTTTTGTCTTTGTTTTACGAATATAAATTCAGTCCGCGCGCTTGATTACAACACTTCCGCTTACGCTGTCGAATTTGAAATCCGCACTTCCGTTTTTATATACGATTTTTTTATTTTCAATTTCGGTTTCCTTAAAATCGCTCCGCAGCGTTCCGCTTACGGTATCGATTTTTGCAGTAAATCCGTCATTCTCGGGAATACTTACCACAACTTCTCCGCTTGTCGTATCGCAATCAAGCTTTTGGGGACACCCCTTAAGCCAAAACTCCATATTGCCCGAAACCGTATCCCCACTTATCCTGTCGGCAAAGCCTCTTATATTGATATTCCCGGAAACAGTATCTGCGTCAATCTCTTCCGACGCTACATCCTTAAGCTCTATTCTGCCCGAAACCGTATCCGTATCAGCTTTTTCAACCTCAACGTCTGTCATACTTATATCTGCGGAAACAGTCGATATTTTTATGCAATTCAGATTCATATCCGAACACGGCACATACACCGTAATATCTTTTCTCAAATTCATATTGCTGTAAACACCCGATTTACAGAACTGAACTTTAAGCTTTTTTCCGTCGCACATATATCTCAATCTGTCGTCTTCGTTCTCCTGACGGTTTTCTTCAAACATTACGGTTTTGCCCTCATAGCTTTTCACCGTAACGCTTCCGTTTATCCAGTCTATTTCAATATCCTCTATGCCGTCAACCGATACGGCGTCATTTCCCACACGGTACCGTTCGGCGTTATCGTATGTATATTTTGAATTTACGAATGATATTCCCCATCGCGAGAACAGATTTTTATCCGTAATTCCTATAATCAGTATCGCCGTAAGAATAACGGCGACAACAGACCAGAATACAATAAGAACAACTTTATTTTTTGCCATGATATATCTCCCGTATGTAATTCGTATTCATTTTGTTCTTGATGCAAATATTATTTTCAGTATCTGTTCAAGCGCCACGCCCAAAAGAAATATAACCCACGTTACATACCATGCTTTTGTTGCAAAGCTTATTACTATATATACGGCAGCAATAATCATCCACAAAGCGGTAATTGAACTTTTCCGCAGTGTATCTTTAACGGCGTCGGACGAGCTTTCATGATGTGTATCAGTCCGTGCTTGTTCGGTGCGGCATTTCTTCAATGCGTTTATCCGGTCCATAAAATCTCCCGCACAGCCTACCGCCTCTCCGAATGCCTCATCGTCATTCTTTCCGCTATGTAAAAGCTCCTCATAACGTGCATTTACTTTTTCCGTAATACGCTCTCTGAGTTCAAGCGTATCGTGCGAAAACGGCACTCCCTCCAGAAGTCCGTCAACAAACCGTTCCGTTCTGTCTGTCATGTTTTATTTCGCTTCCTTTCATGTTCAATACATTTATCCGTTTGAATTTTTCCTTTTCATGGTTCTTATAATTTTCTTTGTTTCACTGTCAACCCTGTATGATTCCGTTATCTTCTGCAACGCTTTATTGAATGTAAAGTCATCAAGATTGTTGTCTTTAAGAAAAGTCATGGTTTTTTCGGGACAATATACAAAATATACCGAAATCGCCCACGCCGCCGCCATTTTAACGTAATAAACATTCATATTAACGGAATTCAATATCTCAAAAGCGCGGTCCGCATATTCTTCCCTGCCGAAATGCGAAAGCATCATAACAATCGCAAACCTCACATCGTATTCGTTTTCACTGTAAAAATACGGCTGAATAAAGTCCCAATAAGCGTCCTTATTCTGCTTTTTCGGTTTAAGCGTATTGCAAAACGTATCGCATACCATCCAGTTATCTATTTCGGGAACAAATTTCTTTATACGTTCAAAACGTTCCTCATCCGCCATGGGCGCTGTTGCCGTCACAAATCCGCGAAGCATGGTTTCTTCTATTGTATCGCCGTGTTCAGAGTCAAGAAAGCTTTGCCAATCCGACTTTACAATTTCCTTTGCAACCGCCCTTATATCAGGAACTCTCACACCTATTATTTTTTCCTCAGGAAAATCCGGAGTCGTTCTGTGTGTATATTCTCTTATGTTTTCTTTTGCAAGCCCGTTTAATTTTTGTATTAATTCGTCTGTCATTTCCGCCGCCTTTTAACTGCCGACTGTTTTTCGGTATAAAATCAGATTCCGCCGTTTACAACAGAATAATAAAGCATACTTCTCATATCTGTTCCGGCGGAATTGTATTTAAATATTAAAAATTATTATTTCCGTCAAATATCAGGTGCGCCTGCTGTTTTGTATTCATTTTATTTAATTTTAGCACACACAAGCGGAAATTGCAATTATTTTTTAACAGTATTTGATAATAGTGTTAAATCCTGCCTCCTTAAGGCTTGTCGCCAATCTTTCTGCGTTTTCCTTTTCGGAATACGCACCTGCCTGAACGCGGTAATATTTTTTCACATTATCTGTATTTTTTACATTTTTTGCAATCGTATCAAGCACATAGTCTATATTTTCAAGTATCCATTTTTCATCTCTGTCCTTGCAATCCGGAACCTCTTCTTCATGTTTTTCATCCTCGGCGGGTTTATCCTGTACAGTCTCTTTTTTGGCAAGGTTCATAAACTCCGCCGTACATTGCGCTATCGTCCTGCCGATAAGCTCTGTGCTTTTCTTTATCCATTCCGCTCTTTCCGGATTTGTATGAAATTCCACCTCGATATAGGCTCTCGTGCAAGTGGGAGTATTAAGTTCAATCAGCGAATCGTTCGGCTTCACGCGGCGGCGGACTCCCGTCAGCGCGCCTACCTTATCAAGCAAAGCTTCCGCAAGACGTTTTCCCTGCGTATCTGCCGAATAATAAAACGTCTCTGTGCCTTTCACCGATTTATCACTGAAAGCATTTGTATGAATTGCAATATAAACATCTGTTCCCGCCGCATTTGCATAAGAAGCTCTTGTTTTCATATTGTCGGTTCTTTGTGCAATTTCTGTAATACAATCATAGTTCGCGTCAAGATATGCCTTTGCGGCTTTGGCTATAAGCAGGCACTGTTCGTGTTCGTTGGTATTACCGTACGCACCTATATTGGCTGTCTGATTAGACGGTGATAAAAATATTCGTTTCTGTTCCATAAAAAATCCTCCGTTTTGTTTATTGCAATTATATTGTTGCATGACCTTATAAAAATTTTTTCGGAAACGCGTATATTAAATTTTATTACCGGCATATACATTTAGTGACAAATTTTAAAGGAGACGATAAAAAATGATATTTTTTGCAGGTGCTTTATTTACGGCAGCAGTAGGACTGCTTGAACGGTATTTATGCCGCCGTTTCGGAACAAACCGCAGATTTGCGGCAATTCTGCCGCTGAACGAGAGCATATGGGAACAGCTTAAAACTATTTTCTGGCCCATGCTGGTATTTTGTGTGTTTGAATATTTCAATTACGGTATGTATTTCGATAACTTTACGGCAGCAAAAGCCGCATCTGTATTTTCCGCAATGGTATGGAGTGTTGCGCTTTCGTACATATACGACGCAATATGGGCAAACCGTTCCGCGGCGGCAAACACATGTATATTTATACTGGCCTGTACGGTGGGTTGGACTGTAAATTTTATTCTTGTAAAGAATTACTGTCTTTGTTCCGGATTCGACAAAATATCGGGCATGGCTTCAATATTGATATTTATGGTTTGTTTTGTTCTTTTTTCGGCAGCACCGCCGCAAAAAAGTATTTTTAATGAGAAAAAAACATAATCCTCCTTGAGCATTTATTTGAAAATAAGGAAAAATTATCCGTTCTTTCAAACAGTTTCCGAATAATTTTACCGATAATCAATAAAATTATTGGACTTTTTTTGTTATATGTTGTATAATAAGCAAGATAGAGCGGAAAGGAAATCAAAATATGTCTAAAACCAAAAAGAAGTACAAATATCTGCTTAGCGTTGCTTTTCTCATCATTATTTCTGTTGCAACCGTATATTCCTTGCTTAAAGAAGTAGATGTAGATCAAATGTTCGGACTTCTTTTCAGTGTAAACATAGTATACGTAATATTGGGTATGCTTCTTGTGGCGCTGTACTTTCTGTGCGAAGGTGCTTCACTGAAAGTAATTGTCAATTCTCTCGGACACAACACACGCATGAAAGACGCTTATGTCTATGGGTGTATTAACCTGTTTTATTCATTCATTACGCCGTTCGGAAGCGGAGGTCAGCCGTTTACCATATACTACATGATGCATGACGGTATTCCCGGCTCGAAGGTCAGCATAGCCACGCTTATGAACTTATTGGAATATAAGCTCGTTCTGCTGGTATACAGCGTTATTATAGCTGTGTTCAAGCCCGATCTTGTGTTTTCAAACGGATTCGTTGTAATGGCGCTGTTTATATTCGGCGCGGTAGTTAATATTGCAATGATACTTCTGATTGTCCTGTCCATGGTAAACGTCAGATGGGTGCGCAGCATAGGCGCCGGTGTCTACAAGCTGATGTCTAAATTCGGCTTTATAAAAAAAGAAATTCTTGACAAACGCATAGAAAGCTTCAATAAGCAGGTCGAGGAATACAAGAGCGGCGCGGCATATATAAAGGATCACCCTACTATATTCTTCAAGGCGTTCTTTTATAATTTTGCGAGGCAGACAGCGTTCTTTGCAATTTCGTACATGGTATACCTCAGCTTCGGACTCGATCCGTCCGCTTGGTTTAACGTAATAATAGCCCAGGCGCTTATATATATAACGGTTGATTCTCTGCCGCTTCCCGGAGGAGTCGGAGCAACCGAAAAGCTGTTTCTTGTCGTATACAGCCTGACATACACCTCTGTAATGATAACACCCGCAGTATTGCTTACCCGAATGATAAATTATATTTTCGCAATAGTATTCGGAGGTATATTTGCGTTTGCAAAGCAAATAAATGTAATGCGAGGTAACAGATTAAATGCATAATAAATTAATAGGATATTATAATTATACCGTTATACTTACGTATATGGGTTTATGTTCGGGAGTTATAGGAATATTTGTGGCGCTCGGACAAAACAGTACTCTTGGAGCTGTAATATGTCTGCTTATAGCCGGCGTATGCGACGCTTTCGACGGAAAGATAGCAAGCACAATGAAACGCACAGACAACGAAAAGCGTTTCGGAATACAGATTGATTCGCTGAGCGATATGGTATGCTTCGGCATGCTTCCCGCCGCAATATGCTATGCTGCCGGTATGAAGCCTGCATGGTGTTACATAATACTCGCCCTGTATGTTCTCTCAGCGCTTATAAGGCTTGCCTATTACAACGTTTCCGAGGAATCCCGCCAGGAAACCGAGGACGGTGCACGCAAGTATTACATGGGATTGCCCGTAACATCGGCAGCGATAATATTTCCTTTGTTGTTTCTCATTTGCAGTCTTGCAAGCTTATCTCATAATAACTTATGCCTTATATATTCGGTTGTCTGTATTTTGACTGCCGCCGCGTTTATAACACCGTTTCGTGTAAAAAAGCTTAAAACATTCGGTCTGGCGACAACTGTTATCGTCGGCATAATTATAATGATAGCCCTAATAGCGTTAATATAACAAATTTCAATTCAAAACAAAAATGCCCGTAAAGTCAGCACAACCTTACAGGCATTTTTTATGTCCTTTGAATATAAATTATATCAGAGCACAATTTTAGCAGAATTATATTTTACGTACTCGTCAAGCAAAAATTCTTCGAGGGTCTTTAACGCTTGTCTGCTCTCAACAAGACACTGCTCCGTTTTTTGAGCTATGCTTTCCAACAGAGAATCTTTATTGTTGAATCTGTACTTAAAGCACAAAAGATACAGCATTTGCAATAAATCAACGGTTTCGGCATATCTGTCATAGAGTTCCTTTGATTCTTTACTGTTTATATTCATTTTATCATATGCCCACTTTACGGAATCCATAATCATAATTCCGTGTTCATGTAATTTTACATATGCTCCGGGTATTCTGCCGCTCTGCTTATTGTACAGTCCGATATCTTCTTTCAAAGCCGTTTTGCATATATCAAGAATCTGTTCCACTATTCCCATACCATGATAATATTCATGCGTTTCTTTCGCTCCGCTGTCATTCATGTATGTTCTTGTACATTTTCCGCCCTCATATTCACTGTTTAATTTACGTATAAGCTTATAAACAGGGTCAACACAATACAGCTTATCCTTAAGCGTTATCCTTGTTACAGGATAAAACCAGCTTCTTCTGTAATAAATTTCTTTAGGCTTCTCACTGAAATACTCTAACGTTTGCTTATACCCCTTTATTATGTCCGAGTAAGGCATCTGTACTTCACAGAATTTCCCCTGAATAATTTCTGTTGTAAACATCGTTTTATCTTCATCATTATAGCCGTATAAAAGAGTTTCGTGAATATCATGCGAACCTTCTTCAAACGGTCCGTAAAATCCGTTAAAATTACAGTCGAAAATAATATAGCCGCCGTTGTCGATTTCTTTTTTAAACACATCAATTACACTATCCGGATCAAAAGACGAGACATCAATTTCTTCATAACAAAGAACATCATTGAAATATTCTGTCGGGAAAGTGCCGTACTGATCTCCGAATAAAGTGTTATAATCATCAAGCATGACCACGCTCATATGCCCGGCAAGCCATTCATGATAATCCGGATGCGTCTGTATTATTGCAAGCTTATAAAAAGTCCAGCACTCGCTCATTACATATGAATCTACCTTAAGTGGTAATTTTTTCACCATAAAATTCCTCCCTTTATATATAAAATATTCATAAAACCCGTTTTTAAATTCACGTGAGCAACAGCATAATACGAATCAATACGTCAATCCGCATTCCATGCATTCACATAAGCAAGCTGTTCGCTGCTCAAACTGTCTGTTTTAATGTTCAGACTGTCAAGTTTAATCCGTGCAACCTGCTCATCTGTTTCCGCAGGAACGCTTATAAGCTTATGAGGCAAAGTTTTACCCGCATTATTCAGATATAAAACACTCTGAAGCTGTATCGCAAAGCTCATATCCATTATTTCGGCAGGATGACCGTCTCCCGCAGCAAGATTCACAAGTCTGCCTTCTGCAAGAAGATTAAGCTCTCTGCCATCAGGCATAACATATGCAGTTATGTTTTCACGTGCTTTGAAGCTTTCAACACTCAACGCTTCCAGATCCGGCTTGTTTATTTCAACATCGAAATGTCCCGCATTGGCAAGCAGTACTCCGTTTTTCATGTTCTCAAAATGACGTCCCGTAATAACATCCTTACAGCCCGTAAGCGTAACAAACACATCGCCTATCGGCGCCGCCTCGTCCATAGTCATTACCGAAAATCCGTCCATATGCGCCTCTATTGCCTTTACCGCATCTATTTCGGTAACAATTACGTTTGCTCCGAGCCCCTTTGCCTTTGCCGCAACGCCTCTGCCGCACCAGCCGTAACCTGCCACAACAACCGTTTTACCCGCCACAATAAGATTGGTAGTACGCATTATTCCATCCCACACAGATTGACCCGTGCCGTATCTGTTGTCGAACAAATGCTTGCATTTTGCATTATTTACCGCTATCATCGGTATTTTAAGCAGATTTTCCCGTTCCATCGCCTTAAGGCGCATTATACCCGTAGTCGTTTCCTCGCAGCCGCCTATAACGTTGTCAAGCAAATCCGTTCTTTCGGTATGAAGTATGTTGACAAAATCACCGCCGTCATCTATTATTATATCCGGCTTTATATCAAGCGCCATATTAAGATGTCTGTGATAATCCTCTGCGGACGCTCCGTGTATGCCGTACACCTTAAGCCCTTCCGCTACAAGCGCCGCCGCTATTGCGTCCTGTGTGGAAAGCGGATTACAGCCTGTCACGGCGCACTCTGCCCCCAGATTTCTCAGCACAAGCGCCAGATATGCCGTTTTTGCTTCAAGATGCACAGATACGGCAATGCGTTTCCCCGCAAGAGGCTTTTTGTCGGAATACATTTTGTCGTATGCCGAAAGTATCGGCATATGCTTTTTTACCCATTCTATTTTCCGCCTGCCCTCGGGAGCAAGCGTTATGTCCCTGATTTCATAATCTGCTGTCATAATTACCTTTTCCTGTATGTAATGTTTTATTTTTTGTCGAGAATTTTATCCACTTGTGCGTACAGCTGTTCAAGCGTTCCGTCATTGGAAATCACATAATCGGCGTACTTCACCTTTTCTTCAAACGAAGTCTGATTTTTCATTTTATTCATAACCTGTTCTTTTGTGGAATTGTCTCTTACCATTGCTCTGTCTATCTGAGTTTCGGGAGGAGTATAAACAACCCAGACCTCATCGGTTATAGTCTGCATTCCTGCTTCAATAAGAAGCGGAGCATCTATAACCGCAATCGGTGTATTTTTTTCTTCCAGCTCGGCAAGTATTTTTTTTGTCTGTTCTATTACGCGCGGATGTATTATGGAATTAAGTTTTTCCACAAGATTTTTGTCCCTGAATACGATTTCGGCAAGTTTCTTGCGATTTACCGTTTTATCGTCATTCAGAACAGAGTCCGAAAACTCCCTTATTATATCGTAATAAGCCGCGCTGCCGGGATCAAGTACCTTCTTTGATTCAACATCCGCGTCTATAACGGGAATATTTTTACTTTTCAGGTATGCAGACACCGTTGATTTTCCCGATGCTATGCCGCCCGTAAGTCCTATTATCTTCATTGTGATCATTCCTTTCCGCAAAATTACGAAGTAATAAAAATACTCCGACTCAAAATATACCTCTCACGCTTTCGCGTCCGACCAGTTTGCTCCCGAACCTATGTCGGCAATAAGAGGCACATCAAGCTTTATCGCATTTTCCATGCAATCCTTGAGTATAACCTTTACGTCTTCAAGTTCCTCTTTATATGCTTTTACCACAAGCTCGTCATGAACCTGCAGAATAAGCTTTGAACGCATATTTCTACTTTTCAGTTCATTGAAAACATTTATCATCGCAACCTTTATAACATCTGCCGCCGAGCCCTGCACCGGCATATTTACAGCTATGCGCTCAGCCGCGGTTCTCAGTGAAAAATTACGTGAATGTATGTCCGCAAGCGAACGTCTCCTGCCGTAAAGCGTTTTGCAATACCCGTTTTCGCGTGCAAATTCAATGCTTTTTTCCATATAAGCACCGATTGTGGGAAAATGCGTCATATAGTCGTTTATTATCTCTTTTGCCTGAGCCCTCGGTATCGAAAGATTTTTTGAAAGTCCGAAATCGGATATTCCGTATATTATTCCGAAATTAACCGCTTTCGCCTGACTTCGCTTTGCGTCCGAAACCTCATCATAAGGGATACCGAACACATCGGAAGCCGTTTTTCTGTGAATATCATCACCGTGAACGAATGCGGCTATAAACTTTTCATCACCCGACATATGCGCAAACATTCTGAGCTCTATCTGCGAATAATCCGCGTCGGCAATCATACAGTCCGCGTCACCCGGCACAAAAGCTTTTCGTATCTGGCTTCCTTCTTCCGTTCTTATCGGAATATTCTGCAGGTTGGGATCGGTACTGCTCAGCCTGCCCGTATTTGTAACAGTCTGATTGAATGTCGTATGAATTTTGCCGTTTTCATCGGCGCACGCCGTCAAGCCGTCTATATATGTGGATTTAAGCTTTGCCAACTGTCTGTAATTAATAATAAGCTCAATAATTTCGTGCGTTCCTTTGAGCTGTTCAAGAACCTCGTTATCCGTGGAATAACCAGTTTTTGTCTTTTTTATAACGGGCAACTTAAGCTTTCCGAACAATACATCCGCAAGCTGTTTTGTGGAATTTATATTGAATTCATATCCCGCAAAGCCGTATATTTCCTGCCTGAACCCCGACATCCGTTCGTCGTATTCACGACCGAGTTTTTCAAGAAAATTAACATCAACCGTAAAGCCTTCCCTTTCCATTGAAAAAAGAACCTCTATAAGAGGATGCTCTATCGTCCTGTACAGAGTAAGCATATCCTGTTCCTGCAAATTCTGTTCCATCTTATCCTTAAGCCGTGTAACAGACAAAATATCGGTTTTCCATGCCGCTCCCACATATTTTGAAGCCATATAATCGATGTCTTTCCTGAATCCGACCGCATCAAGAAGATACGCCGCAACGGAATAGTCAAACGCCGCATTTTTCATCTCGATATTCAATTCACTGCATATATGCAGCGTGGCTTTTATATCCTGAATATATTTTTTTACAGTTTCATCCGCAAAAACGCACTCAAGGCGCATACACAGCTCCTTGTATCCGAGAGATGTTTTATATACCGCGTTATTTGTCCACAAAAGACATCCGTTCGGAACAACGCTGTCCGTCCCCTGAAAAAACAGTGACATTTCTCCCGCTTTTTTTATGTCGTCAATAACATTTTCAATATTCGCCTCGTCCATGTCCTTGCAAAGAGCGTCCGATTCATTCCGCTGTGTTTCAATTGCCGCAGGACGTATTCTTTCAAGTATTTTGCCGAGTTCAAGCTCAGTCAGCATTGCGCAAAGCTCGTGTGTTGCTTTCGGCCAATACGCCTCATCGGGTATTTCGGGCAGCTCAACCGGCGCATTGCGTACTATTTCGGCAAGAGTGCGGCTCATATACGCGTTTTCTTTTGAAGCTTCGAGCTTTGTTTTCACTGCCGACGGCTTCATATCGCCGAGTGCGGCATATATCCCGTCAAGAGTGCCGTATGTCTGCAAAAGCGACACGGCTGTCTTTTGCCCTATACCCGCAACACCGGGAATATTATCCGATGAATCGCCCATAAGTGCCTTACAGTCAACAAACTGACCCGGTTCTATTCCGTATTCGGAAATAAACGTATCTCTGTCGTAGTTTACTATGCCCGAAACGCCCTTTTTGGTATATAAAACGGTTGTATTGCCGTCTATAAGCTGAAGAGAATCCCTGTCACCCGTAACAAGATACGTCTGTATGTCGTTTGCCCCTGCCTTTGCAGATAACGTACCCAATATATCGTCCGCTTCAAAGCCCGGCGCGCTGAGTACGGTTATGCCCATTTTACCGAGCATTTCCTTTAATATTTCTATCTGGGCAAGCAACGGTTCGGGAGTACTGCTTCTGCCTGCCTTGTATTCGGAATACATTTTATGTCTGAACGTGGGGATATGCAGATCGAACGCCGCAAATACCGCGTTTGGAGAATACTCCGAAATTATTTTGAGGAGCATTGTTGCAAATCCGTATATTGCATTGGTTGGCGTCCCCTGAGATGTTACAAGCTCCGGAATCGCATGAAATGCCCTGAACACTATGCTGTGTCCGTCCAGCACCATTATTTTTTTCATATAATTTATCGAACCTTTCCGTCGGAATCAGTCTCGGGAATATATTTCGGTACAATACATCCCGGCAAAGAATTTTTCGTAATCTCCACCGTATTGCCGGTGCCGTACACAACATCATCGCGCAATTTCGTAAATTCGCTTATGTCGCCAAGCTCCCGAAACCCGTAATCCCCTGTTCTGTAATGCATAGGAATAATAATTTTGGGAGAAATCTTGCATACAATGTCGTTTGCTTCCTGCGCGCTAATGGTATAAAAGCCGCCGACAGGAATCATAGCGGCATCTGCACCCTTGAGCATCTGCGCTTGTTCCTCCGTTATGTCACAGCCTATATCTCCGAAATGAATTATCTTTATTCCGTGGGCTTCAAGAATATATATTGTATTTTCTCCGCGGAGACTGCCGTTTTTATTGTCATGATACGTACTTATACCCGTAATACGAAACGGATTTTCGGTATTCGGCAAAAGCTTTGCAGCTTCTCTGAAATTATGATCCGCGTGTTCGTGAGAACAAAGAACCTCATTTACGTACTGCGTATTGAGCTCAAATCCCGGCACGTATCCGTTTTTATACGGATCGA
>CAJLXE010000010.1 GCA_905210525.1 uncultured Clostridia bacterium
CCGTAAACTTCAAGAATTACAAGGGCATCGAGGCTCTTGCCGATGCCGTCAAGGATGCATTCGGCGGACATCTTGCCGATTTTGCGTTCCAGTGCACCGGTTCGCCTGTGGCACATTCCAACATCTATAAGTTCATCCGCAACGGCGGCGGACTTTGTGAGCTGGGCTTCTTTATCAACGGCGGCGATGCAACAATAAATCCGCATTTCGATATATGCTCAAAGGAAATCACAACAGTAGGTTCATGGGTATATACGTTGCGTGATTATGCTACAACGTTTGACTTCCTTAAACGTGCAAAGGCGATAGGCTTACCGATGGAAAAGCTTATAACACATAAGTTTGCGCTTAACGATATAAACGAGGCGCTTCGGACAAATCTTCGCATGGAAGGTCTGAAGATAGCCATTGTCAATAAATAATTGCGGCGGAGCGTTAAAAAGTGACTTCTGCTGCGGGATTGATAGAGGTTTACGGGCTGGTGGCGGCATTTGCGGCATGCGACGCAGGATGTAAAGCGGCTGACGTAACGGTAGAAACATTTGATAAAAACAAGCCGGGAAATCCGGATTCTCTGGATGTACCGCTCATAGTGCTTGTTAAATTCAGAGGAAGCGTCGAAAACGTGACTGCGGCATTGGCGGCGGCGGAAGCGGAAGCAAACCGCATTTCGGGTGTTGTGTCCAAGCACGTAATTGCAAATGTCACGGAGGGCGCAGACAAAATGATGAAGCTTAATGCTTTTGATAAAAAATAAATAAAAATTTTGAAATATAACGGAGGAAATTATTATGGCACAGGAAGCGCTTGGAATGATCGAAACAAGAGGTCTTGTTGCAGCTATCGAAGCTGCGGACGCAATGGTTAAGTCTGCTGAAGTAGTTCTCATAGGAACGGAAAAGATAGGTTCAGGTCTTGTATCTGTAATGGTACGCGGAGACGTGGGCGCTGTAAAATCCGCAGTTGAGAGCGGTTCTGCTGCGGCTGCAAGACTCGGCGAGGTAATTGCAACTCACGTAATACCGAGACCGCACGCAGATGTTGAAAAAATTCTTCCGAAACTTTAATCCGAAAGGCAGCGAACCGATATGAAATCACTTGGTTTTGCGGAAGTGTCAGGAGTTGTTGCCGCAGTTGATGCGCTCGATATAATGTGCAAGACGGCGAATGTGAATCTTGTCACATGGGAACGCAAGCTCGGCGGCAGACTGGTTACTATGATTATCGAAGGATCGGTTTCGGACGTAACGGAGGCAATAGAAAACGCAAAAGAAAAATGCGTTGGGCGCGTAAGAGCCTCAAACGTTATTGCAAATCCGCATGAAGAAACCGTAAGACTGGTAAGCCTCAGCGCTTCCAGACTTACAAAGAAAAATACAGAAAAGGATGTTGCGGAAAAAAACGAAGAATCCGCCACATCGAAAAAGACAACGGCGAAGAAGCCGAAAACAAACAAAAAAACAGTTAATTAACAGGAGGATACTGCTATGGCACAGGAAGCACTCGGAATGATCGAAACAAGAGGCTTGGTTGCAGCTATCGAAGCTGCAGATGCAATGCTTAAATCAGCTAATGTTGAACTTATAGGAACAGAGAAGATAGGCTCAGGACTCGTATCTGTAATGGTACGCGGAGATGTAGGCGCTGTAAAAGCTGCTGTTGAAAGCGGCGCTGCTGCGGCTAACAATCTGGGCGAAGTAATTGCAACACACGTTATACCGAGACCGCACACAGACGTTGAGAAGATTTTGCCTTCTCTTGACTGATACGGTAGGATATATACATGGTCCGGATACGGCAACTCCGTATCCGGACATAGGTTGAAGTGATCCTAAGCAGCTTCAGCCTTGATTATCATTTTTCTTTTCCCCCCATTGCGGCGAGGCGTTATGTTTTGCATTGCAATAATTAAGTCCCCCTTAAATCTTCGGCAAGGTTGACCTGTGGGGGCAGGTTCCTTGTCGGAGTACTTAAAAAATTTAGTGCAGGTGACGAGACTTGATTATCGGTAAGGTTGTGGGAAGCATTGTTGCTACCAGAAAAAATGTAAATCTTATAGGACAAAAGTTAATGATCGTGGAACCGATCGGAAAAAACAATACTAAAGAAACCATAGTTGCAATAGATGACGTGGGCGCAGGTATCGGTGAAATCGTAATTGTGGCACAGGGAAGCGCCGCAAGAATAGGCTGCGGTCACGAAAAAGCACCTGTTGATGCCGCAATAGTAGGTATCGTAGATGATGAATGCGGATTGGAGTGTAAATAATTATGAATATTACACAGCTTGCAGATATAATGAGAAACAGCGGCGTTGCGGGAGCGGGCGGAGCAGGATTTCCGTCTTATGCCAAGCTTGATAAACGTGCAGACACGATAATTCTTAACTGCGCGGAATGCGAGCCGTTGCTTAAGCTTCACAGGCAGGTTCTCGAAAAGTATGCGTTTGAGATAATGACGGCACTTGATGCTATTGCCGAGGCTGTTGAAGCGGAACAGGTGATAATTGCTGTAAAGGCGTCTTATACGGGTGCTGTAAATGCAGTAAAAAGTAATCTGTCCAAGTTTAAAAATATGAAAATAGGTATCCTTCCGGAAATATATCCGGCAGGAGATGAAGTTATTACAATATATGAAACAACAGGCCGCGTTGTTGCGCCGGGATGTCTTCCGATAACGGTAGGCGTTACGGTATTTAACGTTGAGACGGCTCTCAATGTGTATAATGCAATTACGAGCAATACGCCTGTTACGAGCAAATACATAACGGTTGCGGGTGAAGTTAAAACACCGGTTACGTTAAAAGCACCTCTGGGAATTACTTACGGTGAGCTTATAAAAATGGCAGGCGGTGCAACAATAAGCGATTATGCTATTGTTGCGGGCGGACCTATGACAGGAAGAATAGCGTCGGACGCGGATGTTGTTACCAAAACATCAAACGCCGTTCTTGTTATGCCTAAGAATCAGTACATAGTGCAGAAAAAAACCACGCCTGCGGATATAAATATGCATCGTGCAATGGCGGCTTGCTGTCAATGTCATATGTGTACCGATTTGTGCTCAAGAAATCTTTTGGGACATCCCATTGAACCGCACAGGCTTATGCGTGCTCTTTCAAACGGAATTACAACAGATACGAAAGCATATATTAATGCGTTCTTCTGTTCTTCGTGCGGTCTTTGCGAAATGTATTCTTGCGGACAGGGACTTTCACCTGCATCGCTTATAGCAAAGACAAAAGGATTGCTCAGACAAAACGGTGTGACTCCGCCGAAAGATGCAAAGTTTGCGCCGGTTAATGCACAGAGAGATTACCGCAGAGTACCTATGGGACGTCTGACGGCAAGGCTCGGACTTACAAAGTATAATGTGCCGGCACCGCTTAAGGATGAACTTGTCAAAACAGACAGCGTAAAGATAATGCTTTCGCAGAGCATAGGTGCGCCGTCGGTTGCGTCAGTCAAAGCGGGCGATAAGGTTACGGTCGGAGACGTTGTGGGAATGGCTCCCGAGGGAAAACTCGGCGTTGCCGTTCATGCGTCGATTGCAGGAACAGTATCGGAAGTAAGCGATAAATTTGTTATTATTCGTACAAATGCGTAAACAAACGTTCTCCTTGAAAGGAATGGTTATAAACAGATATGAGTAAAGCGATTGGTATGGTTGAATATAAGACGGTTTCAAGCGGAATTACGGCAGCCGATCTTATGATAAAAACTTCTAATATAGAAATAATACAGTCTACGGTTGTATGTCCCGGTAAATATATAATAATTGTTACCGGCGAACTCAGCTCGGTAAGTGCATCCATTGACGCGGCTAAGGTTCAGCTCGGCGAACAAATGGTGGATAGTTTTGTTCTCGGCAATCCGAGCGATGAGATTTTTCCTGCCATTTACGGCGGCGTTGCGGTGGAAAGCGCAAAATCACTCGGCGTACTTGAAACATTCTCGGTTCCTTCGATTATTGCGGCAGCGGATGTAGCGGCAAAGACATCCGACGTGACATTGATAGAACTAAGATTGGCAAGAGGTATGTGCGGAAAGTCGTATCTTTTACTTACGGGAGACGTGGCTGCGGTATCGGCCGCAATCGAGCACGCGAAAATCTCGGTAGGCGAAGAAGGAATGCTTCTTGACAGTACGGTTATTCCGAACCCCGATAAGGGACTTTGGAATACAATACTTTAACAGTTCGGCGTTA
This sequence comes from uncultured Clostridia bacterium, assembly GCA_905210525.1. GTDB lineage: Bacteria > Bacillota > Clostridia > HGM11327 > HGM11327 > SIG351. The sequence continues at coordinate 4,206 of CAJLXE010000010.1, forward strand.
TGCTTCCGATAGAAAGAAGAAACGAAATACTGTCAAAGCTTATGCTTGACGGTAAAGTTATCGTGAGCGATCTGAGTTTGCTCTATGATGTGACTGAGGAAACAATAAGACGCGATCTTGATAAGCTCGAAAAAGAGGGACTGGCAAAAAAAACCTACGGCGGTGCGGTCAAAACCGATAACCTTAATGTTGATTTGCCTTACACGATAAGAAAACAGACAAACGTTGAAGGTAAAAAGTATATTGCCGAGATAATAGGAAGCCTTATAGAAGACGGAGCTCATGTTTTGCTTGATTCCAGCACAACCGCGCTGTTTACGGTAAAAAGCATATATAACAGGAGCAATATTACGCTTATAACAAATTCAGTTGAAATCCTTGTTGATTCACCTGTAAAAAGCGATTGGAAAATCATTTCCACGGGCGGAGAACTTATTCAGTCGTCGCTTTCGCTGGCGGGTAACAGAGCCGAAAATGCAATATCATCGTATCATGCGGATATTGCGGTCATATCGTGTAAGGGGATAGACATGGAAATGGGGCTTACAGATACGAGCGATCAGAACGCGAATGTCAAGAAAACTTTCATAAGCTCTGCAAAAAAAGTATTGCTCGGTGTTGACAGTTCCAAGTTTGACAAAATATCGTTTGTGAGATTTTCCGAATTTGAGGGGATAAGTGCTGTTGTTACGGATAAAGAGCCGTCTGCCGAATGGAAGAATTTTTTCGCGAAAAAGAATATTGAACTTTATTTTTAATAAAACAGAGTGAATGTGTGAATTTTGAAGCAGTTCACTCTGTTGATTAATGAGAGAGGATTACGGATTATATAATGCAGAAATTTAAGATAAATACGGAAGTGTGTTTCGGCAACGATTCGCTTTCGGAACTCGGGGCAATCGAGGCAAAAAATGCGGTGATATTTACAGACGCTTTTCTTTGCAAGTCCGGAACTGCCGATAAAATAGCCGGGTACATGAAAAATTGTTCCAACATAAAAATATATTCCGATATAAAGCCCGATCCGCCTATTGAACTTATTGCGGAAGCGTTGGATTTTCTGCTTAAAGCGGATGCGGATGTTGTGGTTGCATTGGGGGGCGGTTCGTCAATAGACGCCGCAAAATCAACCGTGCTTATTGCGAGAAAGCAGACAGGCAAAAAGCTGCCGCTTATTGCAGTGCCCACAACGAGCGGTACGGGATCTGAGGTAACATCTTTTGCGGTAATAACAGATAAAACTGCAGGTGTAAAATATCCTCTTGTATCTGATTCGCTTCTTCCGGAAAAGGCGATACTTTCCGGAGAGTTGGTAATGAGCGTTCCTCCGCAAATTACTGCGGATACAGGCTTTGATGTGCTTACTCATGCACTTGAAGCGTACATATCAACTCAGGCAAATGATTTTTCCGATGCTATGGCAGAAAAAGCACTTGAAATTGCGTTTGAATATTTGCCCGAAGCGTATAAGAACGGAAATAACGAAATTGCAAGAGAAAAGATGCATACGGCATCATGCCTTGCGGGAATGGCATTTAATTCAGTCAGCCTCGGAGTAAATCACGGTATAGCACATTCGCTCGGAGCGCATTTTCATATACCGCACGGAAGAGCAAACGGAATGCTTTTGCCGTATGTTATGTGGTATAATGCGGGTCTTGATAAGAATGTGGATGAAAGAACTGCGGCAAGACTTGCAAAAATTGCAAAGCTTATAGGATTGCCGGCATTTAATGCAAAGGCAGGAACGCAAAATCTTGTAAATAAGCTTAAGCAGATGCAAAAAGATATGAAAATTCCGTTGACTCTTAAGGACGCCGGAGTGGATAAAAAAGCTTTTGAAGAGGCGAAGGAGCATATTATAAAAAGCGCACTCAACGATGCGTGCACCGTTACAAATCCGAGAAAGCTTGAACCTCACGATATAGACGCGATTCTTGCGAATATAGCTAAGTTCTGAGAATTTATTAAGAAAATAAAATACCGTAAATTAAAACGTCTTCCGTTTGCAGTTGTGCATGGAAGACGTTTTTGTATATTCAAAATCAATGCTCAGTGCGCAAACTGGCTGTTGTAGAGCTTAGCATAAAATCCGTTTAATGCGAGCAATTCTTTGTGATTGCCCTGCTCGATTATATTTCCGTTGTTCATAACAAGAATTACATCGGCTTCTCTTATGGTGGAAAGTCTGTGGGCTACAATAAAGCTTGTCTTGCCCTCCATAAGCCTGTTGAAAGCTTCCTGTATTTTTATTTCCGTTCTTGTGTCTATGGAAGACGTCGCTTCATCAAGAATAAGCATCGGCGGAAGGCAAAGCATTACTCTTGTTATGCAAAGCAACTGCTTTTGTCCTTGCGAAAGATTTCCTCCGTCTTCGGAAATTACCGTTTCATATCCATCGGGCAGTCTTTTTATAAAACTGTGTGCGTGAGAAGCTTTTGCGGCGGCTACGATTTCATCCATAGTTGCGCCCGGCTTGCCCATTGTTATGTTTTCGCGAATGGTTCCGCTTTTGAGCCAAGTTTCCTGAAGAACCATTCCGTAGCTGCGCCTGAGACTGTTTCTTGTGATGTCTTTTATGTTGTTTCCTTCAACGCATATTTTGCCGCTGTTGACGTCATAAAATCTCATAAGAAGATTTATTACGGTTGTTTTGCCGCATCCGGTAGGACCTACTATTGCAATTTTTTGTCCGGGTCTGACGCTGAGATTCATGTCGCGTATGAGAGGAACCTCTTCGGTGTAAGAAAATGATACATTGTCAATGTCAATATTGCCCTTTACATCGTCAAGAACGATTGCGTCGGGAGAATCCGGAATTTGCGGTGTTTCTTCTATAAGCTCAAATATATGTGCGGCACAGGCGAGCGCGTTCTGAAGCTCGGTTATGACGCCGGAAATTTCGTTGAACGGTTTTGTATATTGATTTGCATAGCTGAGGAAACACGAAAGCGCACCTACTGTCATAGCGCCGTTTATTGCGGCAAGAGCGCTTGTCAAACCTACTCCCGCATAAACGAGACTGTTTATAAAGCGAGTGCTTGGATTTGTGAGCGACGAATAAAAAATTGCCTGTAAAGAGCATTTTTCAAGGCGGTTGTTTATTTCATCGAATGTATCGAGTGATTCATCCTCATGAGAGAACGCCTGAACAACCTTCACGTTTCCGACCATTTCATCTATAAAGGCTGTTTGTTCGGCTCTTGTGTCGGACTGAAGCTTGAACATAGCGTATGTTTTTTTTGCAATAAAGCGCGCCACAAAAAGCGAAATCGGAGTAAGCACAACTACAACGACTGTAATTGATACGTTTATTGTAAGCATGAATATAAGCGTACCCAAAATTGTAACGATACCCGTAAAAAATTGTGTGAATCCCATGAGAAGTCCGTCTGCAAACTGATCTACGTCTGCAATAACGCGACTTACTATGTCGCCGTAAGAATGTGAATCTATATATTTGAGGGGCAGAATTTCTATTTTCCTGAATGCCTGTTCACGTATATCTCGTACAACGTTAAACGTTATTTTGTTGTTTATGGTGTTCATTATCCACTGAAACAATGCGGTAATGCCTACTATTACGGCAATTTTTATCAGATATGCGGAAATGGTTTTAAAGTCAACATTGTTTTCGCCGATAATGCAGTCTATGGAGTTTCCTATAAGAACAGGTACATACAATGTCATTGCTACCGATGCGGCAGCGAGAATCAAAGATAAGATGAGTAATGCCCTGTATTTTTTTATATATTTAAGGACTTTGACAACAGTATTTTTTTGAACGGATATTTTAGCCGACATTGCCGTTTGCCTCCTTTTTGAACTGTGAATTATATATTTCGCGGTAAACCTCGCACGTTTTGAGTAATTCGGAATGTGTTCCCATACCGGATATGCGTCCGTCGTCAAGCACTATGATTTTATCCGCATATTGTATTGAAGACGTTCTTTGCGACACTATAAAAACGGTAGGAGATGACGGTATTTCGCGGATTGCTTTTCTCAATGCGGCGTCTGTTGCGAAGTCGAGAGCCGATGCACTGTCGTCAAGTATGAGTATTTCCGGATTTCTTACGAGGGCGCGCGCTATTGTAAATCTCTGCCTTTGACCTCCGGAAAGGTTTTTTCCGCCCTGCTCAATTATGTAGTCGAGACCGCCTTCCTTGCCGTCAACGACGCTTTTGGCCTGAGCCGTCTCGAGTGCGCTCATTATTTCGGAATCAGAAGCATTGTTTTTGCCCCAACGCATATTGTCGCGGATTGAACCTTTAAATAATACGGCTTTCTGAGGTACCACACCGATTTTTTCACGGAGCTTGGCTATCGGATAATCCTTTACGTTTATTCCGTTTACGGTAACTTCGCCGTTTTCTGCGTCATAAAATCTCGGTATCATGTTTACGAGTGATGATTTGCCGGAACCGGTACTTCCTATTATACCTACTGTTTCGCCTTTTTTTACGCAAAAGCTTATATCGCTGAGGGAAGCCTCGGAATTGTTTTTGTATCTGAGGGATACGTTTTTAAATTCAACGGCATATGCGGATTGAGCTTTATCGGATACCGTATCGGGACTTGTAAGACTCGGCTGTATGTCAAGGACGGCACTTATTCTGTTTGCGCACGCCATTGATTTTGTTATATTTATGATGAGGTTTGCAAGCTTTATAAGTTCAACCAATATCTGAGACATATAGTTGTAAAGAGCTATGACCATACCCTGAGTTATAATGCCTTCGTAAACCTGTATGGCGCCTGTATTAATAAGAATAATTATTGCAATGTTTATGATCACATATGTCAGAGGATTGAGTAAAGCGGAAATACGGCCTGTAAATTTCTGAACGTGAGTAAGAGTTTCATTGCGTTCGGTGAATTTTTCAATTTCTCTTTGTTCCGTTCCGAATGCACGTATAACGCGCACGCCTGTAAGATTTTCTCGTGTCGAGGAAAGAACCTTATCAAGAGCTGCCTGTACCTTTTTATACAGAGGTATGCAAATAATCATTATTCCGAATACCACTGCCGAAAGAACCGGTATTGCAACGGCAAATATGAGTGCGGCTTTAACGTTTATTGTAAAAGCCATTATCATAGCGCCGAATACAACAAGAGGTGATCTCAACAGCAGGCGCAGCGTGAGATTTACACCGGACTGCACCTGATTTACATCGCTTGTCATGCGTGTTATCATGGTTGATGTGCCGAGAGTATCTATTTCGGTGTAAGATAATTGTTGTATGTGTGCAAAAAGTGCGTGTCGGAGATTTTTTGCGAATCCGACCGATGCTTTTGCAGCGTAATACTGAGCCGTTATTGCGGCGGCAAGCCCTATTATGCCAAGTGCCACTAAAAGCAGGCACATACGGACTATGTATCCGCTGTCTTTGTTGGCAATTCCGTTATCAATTATTGCCGCAATTACGAGAGGCACCAGTAACTCAAATGACGCCTCAAGAAATTTAAAAAGAGGGCTCAGAATGCACTCTTTGCGGTAACTTTTGAGATATACAAGAAGTTTTTTCATTTGTTTCTCCGTAATACTTGTGATGTCTATAATTTTACCACAAATATGCTGTTTTTGCAATTTATATATGTTGTTTGAAAATAAATCTTGCCTAACGGATTCGGATTTTACTGTGCGACATGAATATATTTGCAGTTGTTTTGAGGAAACTTGCAAATCAGCGACAAGCTAAACAGTTATTATGAAGATATAAACTGACAGACAACGGAAGTGTTTTAACGGTTCGTAAAACAGGTGACGGTGCGGGAGAACGTTATCGAATGTTTGAAAATTATCAACCGAATTGTTTTTGCAGGCAAAAAGAATAATATAAGGCATCATATGCTCATAACACAAATGAGCCTCTGTCGGTAAATCCGCGGAGGCCCGTTGCCTTTTTATTTGTCTATCTCAATCACCGTCATGAGCATCTTTTTCTGCTCATTGGTCGGTAATTTTAGTTTTCCGTTTCCCGTCAAGTGCTTTAATACGTAAATAATAAACCAAGGGTCTGCAAAGAAAATATGCTGCAGACCGTAAATTCGGGCTTTGTGAAGGTGCGGCGGTGTTTTGGCAAGAATGGCATCGATAAATTTGTCTTTGAGTCGGCACAGTTCTTCCCAATGTTTTTCTTTGATTTTGCCTCCTATGGCAAGCAGACTTGCCTTTATATCCGGATTTTCAAGAGTGACAACCTGTGTGATGATTTTTGTGTCGCCGTTTTTGTTCAGCATTGAAATATACCCACGTTCGGCAAGCCGCACATATTCGGCGACGGATAACTCCGTATCGTTTACCCATTGCTTCAACAACATTAAATCCAGCATTGAATTTGCCGGATAATCTTCATTTATCCGTTTTTCAGACCATTCACTGTCACATTGCCACAGTAATATGTTTTCGTAGCTATTCCAACAGCATCCGCAGAATTTTTCCATACTGTCATTGTACATAGGTTTCGGTGCATCCGGGATAAATACATTGGCAGAACAGATATTGTGTCCGCCGTCCGGTCTTAATGCTGCCGCCTCATCAAAAGAAACAGTTTCTTTGAGCAAATGCCTGCCGCTGTTTGCGGTAATATAAGGGATCAATGACCAAAGTAAAAAGTTTTCATCCTTCGGCGGATCGGTTGTCATTGAAAAAACTCCGAATTTTCCGCCCAGGATACGGTTATCTTTCAACAACCCGCTGGTGGATAAGGCGTCAAACAGCTCGTCAGCATATAATGCCGTTGCCTTGCTGTATGTATCATCATGAATCCGGATGATTTCATCATCGGCTTCATCAATAATGATGTTTGAAATGAAATTGTCCCCTTTTTTCAAAAGAAAACCGTATTCATAGAGAAATTCCGCTTCACTTTCCACATAGACGGGTGATACACCGAGTTCGTCTGCAATTTCGTTGATTGATTTGTAGGCGTTTCTCACCGAATAGGCGATGTTTTGCGATAATGCGCTGCGGAAAAAATTGGCATTGTTTCCTTTTGTACCGGGCGAGCCGTTGCAGGATATTCTTGTGAGTTGTATGGGCTTGAATTTGAGTTCTCCGTAATTCCGTGTCATAGTTATACTCCTTTTGAGTTCTTTTTTGGCTTCAAATAAATGCCATTTGACAGTGCCGAGAGGAATATTCAGTTCTTTCGCAATATCTGCCTGTTTACGGTTTTCAAAATAGTAGGCTATAACAATGTACCGCTGCAGTTTTGAAAGATAGGCAATTTCCGACTGTAAGTGGGAAATTGCAATTTCGGATTCATTGATATCTGTTAAATCATCCGTAGCGGAGAGCTGTTCGGCAACATCGTCGATTGATACAGTGTTTGTAACACTGACAGAGTCACGGTAATAGTTGTTGAGTGTGTTGTGTGCTGCTGTCCAAATGTACTTGTTTACATCTCCGACATCATCTTTGATGAGAAATGCCCGAAATACTTTTGTTACAATTTCCTGCGACAAGTCTTCCGCATCGTGAATACTTCGGCAACGCTTCAACGCAAATCCGAAGATGGGTTTTAAATATTCGGTTATGATTTTTTCGGCATCGGTTCTGTTCATTATATTTTATCCTCTTGAAAGCTTTCACCTATATAGACACGAAAAATTGAAAAGGTTGGAAAATATTTGATCATTTTAAAATTTTTTTGCTTTTTGTGCTGATTTAAATAATATGCTGTGTGCCAGCAAAGCAATACAAGGTGGAAAATGTGTTTATTGTAATTAATAAATCATATCTTTGCAGGAAAATTAATTTTCACATTTTCCTGCATATAAAATTCGAATCAGCAGTCAATGAAGCTCATTTCTGTCTCTCAGTTTTTCCACTGCCTCGGTAACGACCTCTCCGATCATGTCTATTGATGAAGCGAGGTTTCCTTTAAGATATTGAATAACGGTATCAACGCACGCACTGACAAGAAAATACACTTGTACGGTGCGTTTTTCGTAATCGGGTGAAAAGCCCCACGCCGTTGCTGTGACGACCATTCTTTTTGAAAATATGCTTTTCAGCGTGGACGCAAATACCGTTAAGTCGGATGCATTTACGGCAAGACGGTAGTCGTCTTCATTTTCTTTGATGAATTCCAGAACTTTTTTAATGTATCCGGAGTAATCCTTCGGATTTTCATTTATAATCTCGTCCAGCGTTGCATTAAGCTTGGCAATCAGTTCATTTTCAAACTCTTCAGCCACAGCATAAATATCCTCATAATGATAATAAAATGTCGTTTTTGTAATGTCGGCACGCTCCGCAAGCTCATTTATGGTAATTTTATTTATGGATTTTTTCTCCGCAATCAGTTCAATAAAGGCTCGGCGAATCCATTTTTTCGTTCTTTCAGAGTTTCTGTATTGTTTCATATTTATAAATTCCTTATGATTTGAACTTAAAAGTAAGAAATCTTGCGAACGACTCATATTGGTCGTTTTCTTTTTCGACTATTTGTATTATACTACAATCAAAGCAAAATGGCAACACGAGTAGCAAATCTTACTCGGGTTAAAAACAGGAGAAAACATTATGGCAAAGTTAAAAGGCAAAACAATGGCAAAAACATGGGCGGTTATCGCTTTGTTCGCAGTAGCAGCGATTCTGTCCGCAGTTTTTATGGACAAGGTTGCAATCAATTACGACCTTGCCGACTATCTCGGGAATGACACGCAGACAAAAATTGCACTTGATATTATTGACGACGAATTCGGTATGACCGGAAACCTCCAGGTTATGGCGGAAAACGTTTCTGCAGAAACGGCTGACGATATTTGCGATACGATTGAATCGGTGCCGAATGTGCTGAATGTCAATTTCGACAAATATGATGAAGCTTATTATAAGGACGGTAACGCACTGTTTATCGCGATAATAGACGGTGATGATTATTCGGAAAATGCGAAACAGGTTTCAGCGGATATAAAGTCTGCACTTTCTTCCTATGAAGGCACGGAATATGGCGGTACAACGGTGGAAAAGCAGAACTTACAGGACGCAATCACAAACGAAATGATATATATTCTCGCAATTTCACTCTGTCTTGTTGTCGCTATATTGCTCATTACTTCCGAATCGTGGCTTGAACCGATTGTTCTGCTTGCCGCATCGGGTATTGCGATATTGATTAATCGCGGAACGAATTTCTTTTTCGGTGAGATTTCATATATTACAAATTCCATTTCAGCGATTCTTCAGCTTGCCCTTTCGATTGATTACAGCATAGTTCTTATACATACCTACCGCAGAGAAAGGGAAAAGGCAGAAGATAACGGTACGGCAATGTACACGGCGATGAAAGCGGTTGTCAAACCTGTTTCCGCAAGCGCGCTGACGACCATCGCAGGACTTCTGGCATTACTTTTTATGTCTTTCCGCATCGGCTTTGATATCGGTATCGTTTTGATGAAGGGTATCGTAATTTCGGCAATCACATCGGTAACGCTTTTGCCGGCACTGGTGCTTTTGCTTGACAAACCGATGAAAAAAGCCGGTAAGAAGGTTTTTGTGCCTCACGGAAAAGCGTTTTGCAAAACGGCGTACAAAGCAGGTAAAGTCATCGTGCCCGTTGCGCTTGTAATCGTGATCGTTTGCGGTGTATTGCAAACATACAACAGTTATCTGTTCACCGATACCAAGGCGGGAAATACGACGATTTCCGATGTATTCGGTAAAAACAACTCAGTTGTTGTGATATACCGAAATTCGGAAAATAACTTTGAAAACGAGAAAAAACTTGCTGATCTGCTGTATTCCTATCGGACAAAGGACGGGAAAAACGTTCTTACTAACTATACGGCATATACCAATACAGTCAGAGAACTGTACGATACGGAAAAGGCAGTGCAGAAGCTGGAACTCTCCCGGCACGATGCCGAGCTGCTTTTTACGATGTACAATCTCTATCGGCAGCCGGACAGCGTAAAAATAACATTTGCCGATTTTGTTGATTTTGCAAACAGTCTTATCGAAACCGACGAAGATGTGAAAGAATTTATAGACGGCGACACAACAAAGACTCTGCAAACGCTGAAAGTAATTTCGGAAATAACGGAAAATGACCTTACGGCGGAAGAACTTTACGAAAAGCTTACCACAGGAGTGATGGAAGGTACGGATATCGATCTTTTTTCTGTAAAGCAGCTTTACGGGTTGTACTTTTATGACAGTGTTTCCGAAAAAACGGTTGATTTCAAGACGATGCTTGATTTTCTCATTACCGTATCGAACGATGAGAACATCAGCACAATGTTTGACGAGGCAACTGTAACGCAACTGCAGGCTTTGTCTGCGGGAATTTCTCAGTTTGAAGCACAGATGGAAATGCCGATGGATCAGGCGGCACTGAAAGGATGGTTTTATCAGAACTGCGGTGTTGTACTGACGGATGCTCAACTTGCCATGATTTACGGAGGATATTTTGTTGTTGCTGGTGAACCTCAAAGCGAAACGATTCCGTTCCTGCCGCTTATGAAATTCCTTGCAGCAAGCGGACAGATCACAGATCCGACTGCAATCGCAACCATAAACGGCTACGATGAACTTTATTATACAGTAAATGCAAAATACGGTTATGAACAGTTCTTGCCCACACTTTCACAGACAGCAACCGTACTTTCCGGTACAGTACCTCAGATTGCCGTAACCGGAGAATCGGTTCAACAGATTTACATTATGTATTTCCTCGGGACCGGAGCCATGCCGAACGGTAAAATAAGCGGAAAAGCATTTGCGGAATATGCGCTTGCAACAGATCTGACGAATACAGTTGTTCATGCACAGCTGACCGACGAAAATCGCAATAAACTTGCAGATATGCTTACGGTTGAGAAATACTGTTCAGACACTGCAACTTTGGATTATGAAAATGCATATGAAACATTGTCTGCACTTCAGAGCGAAATCAAGAGCGATATGACCTCTGCCACGCTTGAAAAGGACAAAATTTCCGGAGTATATATAAAATACGCGATAAATAACGATGGTGTGCTTGTCACTCCGATGATGGCGTGCGAATTGCTCGATTTTGTAAATGGCAATATGGATACAAATTCTCTTCTGAAACAAAAAATGACCGAAGATAACCGCAAAAAAGTTGCCGTTGCACAGGCAGATACAGAGAAAGCGGAGGATTTGTTCTTGGGTGAGCGGTATTCGCGTATGCTTCTCTCCGTAAATCTTTTGAACGAGAGTGAGGATACGAGCGAATTTGTACATTATCTTTCGGATGAAGTGAAGAATGTGTTCGGAGAAGATGCGTATATTACGGGCGAAATCGTTTCGACATATGACCTTGAAAGAACTTTTGCGCACGATAATCTGTTTATTACTGTTTTTACGCTCATTTCAATTTTCATTATTGTGATGATTATATTTAAGTCGCTTTCACTTCCTGTAATTCTGGTTGCGATTATTCAGGGGGCAATATTCATTGCAATGAGTACGCAACTGTTCGGAAACGGAATTTTTTTCATGAGTTACATTGTATCCACGTGTATTCTCATGGGCGCAACTATTGATTACGGTATTCTGATGTCAAGCAATTATGTCGCATACCGAAGCGAATATGATAAAAAACAGGCACTTGTACTTTCGGTTGAAGCGGCAATGCCTACGGTATTCACTTCGGGATTGATTCTGACCGTGTGCGGTTTTGTCATACACTTTATTTCGAGTCAGAACTCCATTTCTACTGTCGGGTTGCTCATAGGCATAGGCGCGGTATGCTCGGCAGTGATGATAACGGTTGTTTTGCCGTCAGTACTGTATCTTTTGGACAAATTTGTTCTGAAACTGTCATTGAAGAGGAGCGGAAATAAAAAAGCTGTTGAATGAAACATACAAATAAGAACACTCAAACAACATAAAGCAACACCAGCCGATTTAAACGAAGTCGGGTGTTTTTTTTAACCGTGAATATATGCGTTCAGGCCTGACTGCGTGGTATATGTATAGTTGCGATGTGGTTTTATGGAATTAAAGCGCAAGTTTAAGTATTTCCGAATGCAGCAGTGCGTTCCGGCAAATTCAGACTGCAGCGGAACAGTCCGCTTTTTTGTGTAAGCAATTTTATGCTTTGAGGGCGCAATTATAGTATGTAACAAACAAAAGATAAAAAGAAAATCCGGACTCAAAATCCACAAGGATTAAGTTCGGATTATTCATGTTTGGTGCCGATGGTGGGACTCGAACCCACACACCCTTGCGGATAAC
>CAJLXE010000011.1 GCA_905210525.1 uncultured Clostridia bacterium
TGATCTCCGCGGCTTTCGCCTTTGGGCAAGGGAATCAAAAGCATCGGTATTTGAGCTGCAAGAAATTCAAATATTGCGTTTGAACCCGCACGCGATACCGCTATATCGGATATGGCAAACAAATGCGGCAATTCGGTTGTTACGTAATCGAATTGTTTGTATCCACGGATATTGAGCGTATTGTCACAACCTCCGCGGCCGCATATATGTATTATATTGTACTTTTTAACGAGATCGTTCAGGGATTCTCTTATAAGCTTATTTATTGCTTGTGCCCCGAGACTGCCGCCCATTACTATTATAACAGGCTTGTTATCTGCGAATCCGCACAGAGAATATCCTGTGCTGCGGGAACCTGCAAACAGCTCCTTTCTTAACGGAGCACCGGTACATATTACCGAAGAAGCGCCGTTTCTTTTTTTATTGCGGAACATCGAAACGGTTTCGGGAAATGTGGTGCATATTTTATCTGCAAATTCAGCCGAAATTTTGTTGGCAAGACCGGGTGTGAAGTCCGATTCGTGAATAATTACGGGTACATGATGTCTGTGCGCGGCAATTACTACCGGAACCGTAACAAATCCGCCCTTTGAAAATACAACGTCGGGCTTTATTTCTTTGACAAGCTTTGACGCTTCTTTTATTCCCTTCAATACTTTGAATGCGTCTTTTATGTTGCCGGGATGAAATCCTCTTACAAATTTGCCTGCCGAAATAGGGTGATATGTGATGTCTTTGTCCGAGGCAACGATATCTTTTTCCATGCCTCTGTGAGTTCCTATATAATCTATATTGAATCCGTGTTTTTTCAGCTCCGGAACCAATGCCATATTACCGCTTACGTGGCCGGCTGTACCGCCGCCGGTTAAAATGATTTTCATATCAATAACTGCGCCGTTCGGATATAAAGGCGCTCCTTTCGGAAAGTATATATTTTGTGCAGTGTTTATTTTATTACAAAGCAATTCGCATAAAGCGTTATAGTGTGTTCGTTGTCGTCAAATATCGCGTTTTGCAGTTCTTTTTCGTTTAACCACTTTAATTTTTGCGCTATATCAACAGCTTCGCACAGATCAATTCTTTTACCGTTTTTGCAAATAAGGTACATATCTGAAAGATCCTCAAGCGATACTGCACTTATAATGTTATATGTATCGTTTTCTGTTAAAGTGTCGGTTACAGTGCGTATCACACTTTTTTGATATTCGTCCTTTGTGATGATAGGACTTCCTATCTGATACTGGGACAGTCTTATTCCGTTAAACCGGATAAGGTCATATTGACTTATATCTGTTACGCTTTTTATGACACATCCCGAATTGTCTGTGATTATAAAAGAATTTTCGTATTCTATTATTGCCGCAGGTATTCTTTTTGACACCGTAAGGCGCACTGTGGAAGGGTATATCAGCATGAGATCGACAAAAGCATATTCTCCTGTTGAATTTACGGCATTTTTGATACGATCTGTGTTGATGTCGAAAATATTCTGACCTTTTTTGATTGCGGAGGATTGACGTACAAAGTCGGCGTCTTCTTCGGATATATTTTCACATATTATTTCTATATTTTTGACTTTAAACAAATTACCGCGCATAACTCCGAGTCCGATGAGCACGACCGCCGCAACCGAAAAAAGAATTATCAGAACTACTCTTGATTTCATGCCGATTACTTTGTATCTGAACAGCAAAGGGAAACATAATACGTTTTCCGCGTCTGCACAGAATATCCTTTCTTTTGTATTGCGGCAACTCCGTTTTTTTTATTCGGACTTGCCGCTTTTATTTGCGTTATGGCGGTTAAGCTATATCTCCGCCTACATTTCTTATTGATTCTACAATGTTCTCATAGCCGCGCTCTATAAAGTGCGCACGGTGAATAACCGTTGTTCCGTGTGCTGCCAATCCGGCGATTATCAAAGCGGCATTGCATCTGAGGTCGGTACCGTAAATTTCGGCGCCGCTCAGCATATCCACGCCGTGAATAACCGCAAGACTTGTCTGTGAATCTATCACTCTTATACTTATATCGGCTCCGAGGGCACAGAGCGAATAAGCGGCTTTGAATCTGTTTTCGTATATGTTTTCCTGTATTACGGACATACCGTCCGCAAGCGTAAGAACCGCCATCAGCTGAGGCTGAAGATCCGTCGGAAAACCGGGGAAAGGCGATGTCTGCGTAAATTCAATAGGCTTAAGCCTCATTGTTTTTCTGATTCTTATTGAACTGCCGTCGGACTGCACGTGAGCTCCCATTGCCTGAATACAGTTTATAAGCGCTCCGTTGTGTTCGGCTTCGGCATTTTTTATAAGCACGTCGCCGCCTGTTGCGCAGGTCATAAGCATATATGTGCCTGCGACTATTCTGTCCGGAATTACAGTGTATTCACATGAGTGATACTTCTTTTTGCCTGTGACGGTTATGGTATTTGTGCCTGCTCCGCTTATTTGACCGCCCATAAGATTTATAAAATCCTGCAAAGCTTTTATTTCGGGTTCTTTTGCGGCATTTTCTATTATTGTTTCGCCGTTTGCCATTGCTGCGGCAAGTATTACGTTTTCAGTGGCGCCAACGCTTGGAAACGGCAGTATTATGTGTGTTCCGGAAAGTTCTTTTGCAGAACAATTCCAGCACTGACCGTCGTATATGATATTTACGCCCATTTGTCTCAGTGCGGAAAGATGCATATCAATAGGTCTTGCGCCTATATCGCATCCTCCGGGCTGTGCAAGGCGTGCTGTGCCGAATTTTGCCAGTACGGCGCCCATAAGCACTACGGAAGAACGTATTTTACCTACGTGTTCATCGGAAATTTCACAACTGCTCATCCCCGAGCAATTTATCGTAAGAGAACTGCTGTTTCTTGATGATCTGATGCCTAATTCGTTCATTATATAGAGCATATCGTCTATATCCGAAATATCAGGCGCGTTATGTATTGTGATTTCCTCATCCGTAAGGATACAAGCGGCTAAAACAGGAAGAACGGCATTTTTTGAGCCGCATACGTCGAGTTCTCCGTATAAAGGCATACCTCCGTTTATGGTTAATGTTTCCATAAAAACACCTCAATTCTGAATTGATGTAAGCCACTTTTGCGGCTCCTTATATAAACAATGTATTATTGAGGTGTTTGAATTGTTACATCAGTTGTTGTGCCACATACTGTCTTTTTTTAATTTTACGGACATTCTTCGTCTCGGAGGAGGCAGTTCCGTATAACGCGAAATGTTAAGCAGTATTCCTACGGATGCAAGCATTATCATAAGGGATGTTCCGCCATAGCTTATAAAAGGCAAAGGTATTCCGGTAGGCGGTATGGCTCCCGTAACAACACAGAGGTTTATTATCGTCTGTATTGCTATCATGCATACGATTCCTGTTGCGAGCAGCGCCGCGAACGGGTCGTTTGAACGGTGCGCAACGAGTATTCCGCGCCATATAAGAATTATAAACGCAAGAAAAAGACAGATACAGCCTATAAAACCTATTTCTTCGGATATTATCGCGAATATGAAGTCACTTTCCGCAAAAGGAATGTAAAGATATTTCTGCCTGCTTTGACCGATTCCCACTCCGAGGAGTCCTCCGGAACCTATTGCGTAAAGAGACTGAATCAACTGATATCCGTTGCCGAGAGGATCTGCCCACGGATCCCAGAAGGCCTTGAGACGGGCGAGACGGTACGAAGCGGACATCATAAGATATACGCCGCCTGCAACACATCCGCCGCCTGCCGCCGCAAGCCATTTCCAGTGAAGCCCTGCGGCAAAAAGTATTGCAACGGTGATTGCCGCTATACATACTGTTGTGCTGAGGTTAGGCTGCAGCATTACCAGCAAACAAACGGTGCCCATAAGTCCTACCGCAAGCATCAGGTAACCTATTTTGCTGATTCGCGTTGGGTCTGTTGAAAAAATATCCGCAAGAATGAGTATTAACGCAAGCTTTGCAACGTCGGCAGGCTGCAAACTGAATCCGCCTATAACAAGCCACCTTTGAGCGCCGTATACGTTTGTGCCGGCGAACAACACGAGTAGCAACAGCAGTATGCTTACAACATATGCCGGTATAGCGAATTTTTTTAACAGCCTGTAATCAAAGTTCCAAAGAAATATCATTACCACTATACCGACGATAGCGCTTCGCAGCTGTTTTGAGGCATAGTAATATGGACCGTTTGAATTCATTGTGGCATAGAAGCTTGCGCTTTGAATCATTATAATGCCGAATGCCGTCAGACCGATGGCAAATATGAGAAGCCAGTAATCTGCTGAATGTTTTTTCACCTGAAAAACCTCACATCAAAATGTATTTGTTTTTTTCGATAAGTTCTTCTGCTTTTTGCTTGAATATTTTTCCTCGTTGCTCGTAATTATCGAACATATCCCAGCTTGCGCAAGCGGGGGAGAGCAGTACATTGTCACCCGATGAGCAGGCTTCAAATGCTTTTTCTATTGCCTCGCCGAACGTTTTGCAGTATGTTATGTTTTCGTAACCGTAACGTTTTGCGGTTTCGAGTATAAGCGGTGCGGTCTGACCTATTACCGTTATGGCTTTTATTTTGTCGTCAATTACGTCAAACAATTCATCGAAAGAGCCGCCTTTGTCAAAACCGCCCAGTATAAGAGCCGTTTTTGAAGGCATGGACTGTATTGCTTTTATTGTAGAGTCGCAGTTTGTGCCTTTGGAATCGTTATAGAATCGTATGCCGTTTACCTGTCCGCAGTATTCTATGCGATGTTCAACACCCATGAAGCTTTTGAGAGTATTGCGTATTGCATCTGCCGATGCACCGTACAGCTTTGCAAGCAGAGCCGCCGCAAGTGCGTTTTCGATATTGTGTCTGCCCAAAATGTTAAGCTCGCTTGTAAGACAAAGGTTTTCGGTTTTGCCGTCGGTGTTTATTACAAGCATATCTTCTTCAAGCCATGCGCCTGTACCGAGCTTTTTTTGCGTACTGAAAAATATGGGTTTGCGGTTTCCGACATCGATTTCCGACGTTATTGAATTATCTGCATTAAGCACTACATACGAAGATGCATCCATATTTTTGAAACACGTCTTTTTGGCGTCTATGTATGCTTCCATAGAGCCGTGCCGTGAAAGATGGTCAGGCGTAACATTCAGAATTGCGCATATCATAGGCTTGAAGTCAACAACGGATTCAAGCTGATAACTGCTTATTTCGGCAACAACGGCGCTGTTTTCCGATATGTTGTCAACCTCGCTTATAAAAACGTTACCTATATTTCCTACAACATATGTATCAAATCCTGCATTTTTCAGTATTTCACCCGTAAGCGTAGTGGTGGTGGTTTTGCCGTTTGTGCCTGTTATGGCAATTATTTTTCCCTTGCAGTGCCTGTATGCAAACTCTATTTCTCCGATTGTTTCTATTCCCTTTTCTTTTGCCTTCAATATGAAATCAAGCTTTGTGGGAACTCCCGGGCTTAAAATCAGCATATCGGTTTTATCCAACCATTCCTCGCAAAATTCGCCTGATTTTACAGGTATGCTTTTATTAAGCCGGCTCAGTGCTTCTTCCGACGGATTTTTGTCGTATGCCGTTACTTTTCCTCCGTGCTTATGAATGTATTCCGCAAGAGCTATGCCGCTTTTGCCTAATCCTATTACCATATATGTTTTATTCTGCATATCAATTATCCTTTCCGGGGAATTGCAGCGGCAAAACCCACGTTGCTTTGCCGTTGCCCGAAATTATATTATTTAATCGTTAACGGCGATATATTGTTGTTTATTTATTTATATTCAAAAATCGTGCGGATATGAATACAAAACGACTCTGTTACAAGAGAGGAAGTATTGATATAAGTGCAAGCAGAGAAAAGAATCCCTGTGCTATTGTGAACATTGCTACAACCTGCGTTTCGGACATTCCGCACAGTTCAAAGTGATGATGTATAGGCGCCATTTTGAAAACGCGTTTTTTTCTCGTTTTGTAGCTTGCTACCTGAATTATATCCGAAAGACTTTCCAAGAGATATATTCCGCCTGCGATTATAAGCAGGAACGGCATTCTCATGAGTATACATACTGCCGCAAGCGCTCCGCCTATTCCCATGGAACCGCAGTCGCCCATAAATACCTTTGCCGGGTTTGAATTGTATATGAGGAAGCCCATACAGCCGCCCATAAGTATTCCGCAGAATGTAAAGAGATTTTTGCTGTTCGTCAGCAGATACGGCGAATATTCAAAAAAGTCCGTAAATATAAGCAGAAACAGTACCGCGCTGACTGCACACGTACAAACAAGCGATACGCTTGACAGCAATCCGTCTATACCGTCTGTAAGATTTGTGCTGTTTACCATTGCAATCATTGCAACGACTATGAGAGGTATATACCATATTCCGAGGTCGATTGTAACGGATGTAAACGGAATATATACACAGCTTCCGATAAACGGGTTTTTATATGCGTATACGGCAAATATTATCGCCAGACCGAATTGACCTATTATTTTCTGATATGCCTTAAGCCCCAGACTGCGTTTTTTTACGACTTTTATGTAGTCGTCTATGAAGCCTATGAGCGCATAACCTATTGTTATGAGAACGCATACAAGCGTAAAATCGATGCTTCCGCGCGTGAATATGAATGCAAGCACGGCAATGGGAATTATAAATATTATTCCGCCCATTGTGGGAGTTCCTGCCTTTTTCAGATGAGCCTGCGGACCGTCATCACGAACCTGCTGACCGAATTTGAGTTTTCGGAGGAGCGGTATGAACAGTTTCCCGCAAATAAGAGTGAGTATGAATGCTGACAGCATTGCCGTTGCGAATGTACGCATAAATATAATCCATATCCTTTCATAAAGTGTTTTTTTCTGACCGTAAACCGGTATTATTGTTCAATGCAGAATCTCTTGTTGAGAATATAATCCGTAATTTCTTCCATCTTCATTCCGCGTGAGCCTTTTATAAGAAAAGTATCGTCGGGCATGAAGTCAAAGGACGAAAGAAATTCTATCACTTCTTCGTTTGAATGTAGCGTCTGTATGTTTTTGTACGACATATGTTCCGCAGCTCCGCCGGAGGTATAAATTGCCATATCTCCGCGCGTTATAAGCATATTAACGAAGTGTGCTGTATATCTTCCTATATCTGTATGCGCTTCAGCCGAAAAATCGCCCTGTTCCAGCATATCGCCGAGAATCGCTATTTTTCTGCCTTTTGCAATATCGTTCATTACTTTTACGGAGGCTTTTACGGCCTGAGGATTTGAATTGTAGACGTCGCTGATTACCGTAACTCCGTCTATACATTTAAAAACTTTCATCCTCATATCGTCGGGAATAAATTCGGCAAGTCCGCGGGAAATACTTTCAAGCGGAATACCGTCCGCTATTCCCGCAGCGGCGGCCGCAAGTGCGTTATATACGTTATGAATACCGAGAGTATTTATTTTGACGTGTACGCTTTGGCTGCCGTGATTTATGTCAAATTCGGTTATAAATATATCATCGCGGGAAAAAGTTTCTATATTTGCAGCTGTGACATCCGCTTTATTGTATATGCCGTATGTGATACGCTTGGCGGTAAGACTTTTGTCGTCGAGAGTTTTTGCAAGCATATCGTCGTCGATGTTTACTATCATAGTGCCGCCCGGTTTTACAGCCCTGAATATATCGCATTTTTCATTTGCAATGGCTTCTCTTGAACCGAAAAACTCTATATGGCTTGTGCCTATGTTTGTTATGACGGCAATATCGGGTTTTACTATTGAACACATTGTCTTTATTTCGCCCTTGTGGCCTGTTCCCATTTCAAATACGGCAGCTTTGTTTTTTTCGGAAAGCCTGCATACTGTGAGGGGAAGACCTATTATGCTGTTGTAGTTGCCGGCTGTTTTGAGTGTGTTGTTGTACTTTTGCGAAAAAACATCAAAAAGCATTTCCTTGGTTGTTGTTTTTCCGCAGCTGCCGGTGACGGCAACAGTCAGGGGAGACATCATTTCAAAATATGCGCGTGCAACACTGCGCAGCGCCTCCTCGGGTGATTCCGTGAGTATTGTGGGTATGGGAGAGTTTTCTATGTGCCTGCTTACGATGGCGCATACTGCTCCTGAGTCTGCCGCGCTTTTTATAAAGCTGTGCCCGTCTACCTTGGCACCAACTATTGCAACGTACATATCTCCTTTTTTTATTCGTCTGGAATCGGTTTCGGCTCCGGTTATGCACACGTCTTCCGAGTAGTCGCATAAGCCGCCGGTGATTCTCACGACGTCTGATATTTTAATTGATTCCATATTAACATTCCGTTTCTCATATATTTAATTTAATGCCCGTCGGTGTGCCTTAAAATTGATTTTACAGCTTGAACCGTAAAATTGTTTCCTTTATTACGTCACGGTCGCTGAACGGGTATTTTATTTTTCCGAATTGTTGGTACGTTTCGTGTCCTTTACCCATTATTATTACAGTGTCTCCGCTTGCGGCGCACTTTATGGCGTGTTCTATTGCTTTTTTTCTGTTTATTATTATATTATACATACACTGCATATCGTCAAGCTCTTTGGCTGTTTCGTATGCAATGGTAATTTCGTTTTCACTTCTCGGATTATCCGATGTAATGACGGTGTAGTCTGCCATGCGTGCGGAAATTTTTCCCATTTCACTTCTTTTGGCTTTGTCTCTGTCACCGCCGCATCCGAATACGGATATTATTTTCCCTGCTGTAAATTCCTTGGCTGTGCACAGAACGTTTTTTATCCCGTCGGGAGTATGCGCATAATCAAGAATTATATTTATACCGCTGTGATTTGCGACAGCTTCAAATCTACCCGGAACGGGCGGCATTTCGGATATTGCACTGCATACGTTTTCGGGTGCAAATCCGTATTCTATGCAGAGCGCCGCAGCCGCAAGCGCGTTATATACCGAGAAAAGACCGGGTGTTTTAAGCGTAACCGTATATTTCCCATTGCCGCGTACAGCAAATGAAAATTCGGTTTTACCCGGAAAATTTATTATACCCGATGCGAAATAGTCCGCGTTCGGATCTTTTAAGGAATATGTCACGGCACGGCAGGGAAGAGCTTTGGCTATTTGCTTTCCGTAAGTGTCGTCCGTATTGATTATTCCGCATTCGCATTGTAAAAAAAGCTTTTCTTTTGCTTTTTTATATTCTTCCATTGTTTTGTGGAAGTCAAGATGATCTTCTGTAAGGTTGGTGAATATTCCGAAACGGAATTTCAGACCGTACACTCTTTTCAGCTCAAGCGCATGGGAGGAGACCTCCATTGCGACTGCTTTTATATTATTTTCGGAATATTCGGAAAATATTTCAAAAAGTCCGAGTATATCCGGTGTTGTGCGTTCTGTGGCGATATTACCGCCCGGTGATATTCCTCCGAGCGTGCCGATTATGCCTGTTTTTATACCAAGCGAATTAAATGCCCACGATATGTAATGGGTTACGGATGTTTTGCCGTTTGTTCCGGTAACTCCGAATAAATCCATATTATCGTCAACACAGCCGAAAAACTGTTTTGCAATGAGTGCAAAAGCTTTTCTGACGTCTTTTACCTGTATTACATAAGCCGTCGTACTCAATGAAGCGCATAAATCATCATCTGCTTCGGTAAGTATTGCTACGGCTCCGTTTGCGGCAGCTTCCTGTATGAAAGCGACTCCGTTGTTTTTATAACCGGGTATTGCCGCGAACAGAAAACCGTTTCTTACGTTTCTTGAATCGCTTGCAATACCCTCTATATTTATATTTTTTATATCTTGGGGATAAAGCGCATACTCGGTTTGAGCGAGCGACGACTGTATCAAATCAAAGAAAAACATTGTATGCCTCCGTAAATAATTATTTTATTCCATAAGCAAGTTTTTCTTTTGTATCCGGCAGTCGGCATATACGTTTATGCTGAGCCGTCCGTGAAATATCCGGTTATGACAGTGCCTGCTTCCACAAATGTACCGGCAACTATACTCTGATCCGAAGCATATTTGCCTTTTCCCGAAATTTCCAGCTTAAGTCCTTTGGCTAACAATATGCGGTTGGCTTCAAGTATTGTCATGCCTTCTATATCCGGCACTTTTATCAGCGATGTATCGATGGTTCTTTGCGCAAGAGTGATAGTGATAACCGTGTTCTTTGAAACTTTTGTCCAAGGTGCTATGCTCTGAGAAATAACTACATTTCCGGAGCCTTCAATCATTACTTTGAACTGCTTTGCTTCAAGCTGGAGCACAGCGTCTTCAAGCTCAAGACCTGTAACTTTCGGCGTGTAAACGTTGGTTTTAGGTGTTTCGGTGGGTTCTATTTCAAGGTAAGCAAACGCTTTTTCGAGAAATTTACCTACGGTCGGTGCTGCAACTACGCTTCCGTAAGATATGCCCTTAGGATTGTTTACTATGAAGAGTACCGAAATCTTGGGGTCGTCATACGGACCGAACGCTACGAAGGATGCCATATCGACGCCTACGGCTATATGACCGTTTTCGTCATATGTCTGAGATGTACCTGTTTTGCCGCCGATGAGATAACCGTCTACGGATGCGCTTTTACCGTTACCGTTTGTTACGCATATTTTGAGCGCTTCACGCAGTATGTCGCTTGTTTTTTTGGATATTACCTGTCGTCTTACAAGCGAAGGCGTGGTGTACAATATTTCGGAAGACTGAGTGCCGTCATCGTTTTCTATTGTTCGGCTTATGTTTTTGAGCAGATACGGCCGCATAAGATTACCGCCGTTTATAACTGTATTGAAAGCGGTGAGCAGCTGTATGGGAGTGGTTGCTATTGCCTGACCGAAGCACATTGTGAGCCAGTCGGCGTGTATGGCATTCTCTTTTTTGATGATTATACCGGATTCTTCTCCCGCAATATCTACGCCTGTTTTTTCGCCGAATCCGAATTTGTATATATATTCATATACAAGATCTTTCCCTAATTTTTCGCCGATGTCCATAAAAACAGGGTTACATGAAGTATTCAGACCGGTTTGGGTTGTCTGAGCGCCGTGACCGTTCCTGTGACTGCAATGGATTTTGGAGCCGTCAACTATTCTGTATCCGGGACAATAGAATGAATCGTTCATTGTTACAACGCCTTCTTCTATTGCGGCGGCAAGTATCATGGGCTTGAACGTTGAACCGGGATCGTAGTTCATATGGCAGGTCATGTTTTTTGTCAAAGCCTGCATCTCATCAAGAGTAAGGTTACGCGGCGGCTCGTTGGGATCGTAATCCGGCAGATTGACCATTGCATAAATTTCACCCGTTGACGGATTTGTAGCAATGGCATATACGCCGTCTGCCTGAAATTGCTGCAGACATTCCTGACCGAATTGCTGCAGATAAGACTGCAGTGTTGCATCAAGAGTAAGGGTTATGTTGCTTCCGTTCTGCGCTTCAACGTATATTTCTTTTCCGTAAGGTATTTCTTTACCTGTATTATCTGTTTCACGCAGAATCGTTCCGGGTTCGCCTATCAAAGAACTGTTGTAGTAAAGCTCTACACCTTCCTGTCCCGAATGTCCCGTCGGATCGGCATATTTCATTGTAAAACCGAGCACCTGGGAGGCAAGGTTGTTATACGGATAAACTCTTGCCGGTTCGTCTATAAGATCAAGCCCTTTTATGCTGAGGTTTTTTATCTGCTGTGCCTGTTCGTCGGAAAGAAGTCTTTTGATCCATACTATTGCCTGAGACTTGTTGTTGAGCTTTTTGGCGATTTCCTCCGTCGTCATGTTTAATACGGGGGAGAGCATCATTGCAACCGCTTCGCCATCGTTTATGTCGTTCGGCGTTGCCTGCAATGAGTATCTTGTTACGGATACGGCGAGTACGAGACCGTTTGTGTCGTATATTGTTCCGCGCTTGGGATAAACGCCGAGTTCACGGGTCCATTGTCCTATGGCTTTATCTTTCAGCTCATCTCCCCAGGAAAATTGTATATATGCAAGGCGAACTGTTATTGCGGTAAAGAATATGCAGAATACAACCAAAAGAGATATGGAACGCTTTTTAATTGTGTTATTTGCTTGATTCAATAATTTTACTCCTTATTTATATTATTGCATTTATTGATTTTCAAGGAACGCTTTAATTTGTTTTATGCAAGGATTTAAAAAAGTGAACAGCATAATTTATACCATTCACTCTCCATAAAATCAATGATGTAATTTCATATGCAATATAATGTATTCAGCAGTATGCATATGGAGAACTGCTAACTTCGAAATTCACTCCAATTCAATTACCTGACCGTCTTCGGGAGCGTGCATTCCGTATTGCTCTGCACGTTTTCTTATGGCGGAAATGTCTATTGAACCGTTATATCGGGTATACAGATAATCACGTTCAACATACAGATCGTCTATATTTTTCTTCAGATCGGTAATGGTGTTTTTTTGCTGTTGGATAGAAACCTCTCTTGAAAGGAGAAAAAAAGCGCATAATGCAACCACAACTATGCCTACTACGGTCAGAACGGATGAAAACGTATAGTTTGGTCTGCGGATTTTAGGTTTAGGAGAGGGCTTTGGCTTTTGTTCTGTTTCGGGTGAATCGTTCGGCTTTTGTTCGGGCTGCTGGATTTGCGGCGCAGCGCTTCCGGGAATATATTCATTTCGCGGAGACGGCGCAATTACAGTGCTTGATTCGGCTTTGGATTCTTCCGCCTTTTTTTTCAATTCGTCGTCCATATTGCTGTTTATTTCCTTTCTGTAAAATTATATTATGCCATTCCGTTTTGCGGTAACGGGCAACTTTTCGCAAACTCTGAGCTCGGCGCTTCTTGAACGGGGATTTTCTTTAAGCTCTTCGTCGGATGCGGTTATAGGCTTTTTAGTGAGCATTTTAACTTCCCTGACCTTGTTGCAAGTGCATATCAAAGATTGCTTCGGACATACACAATCAAGTTCAAGGTATTTCATAGTGGTTTTGACGGCACGCGCTTCCAAAGAATGGAAGGATATTATTGCAAGCCGTCCTGTGGGATTCAGCAGCGAAACTGCGTCTTTTATTGTGTTTTCGAGAGGCTCAAGCTCGTTGTTTACATATATTCTTATTGCCTGATATGTTCTTTTTGAGGGGTGAGGTCCTTCTCTGCGAAATTTTGCCGGTATTGCCGCTTCTATTGCTTTATTCAGTTCAAACGTGGTGTTTATCGGTCTGTTCTTGACTATAAACTCCGCGATTCTCCGTGAAAATTTATCTTCACCGTATTCCCAGATTATTTTACTCAATTCCTCAACGCTCATATTGTTTACAACGTCATACGCCGTAAGCGTCTGCTGTGTATCCATTCTCATATCAAGAGCACAGTCGTGCATATATGAAAAACCTCTTTCGGTATTATCAAGCTGATATGACGAAACACCGAGATCAAGCAAAATTGCGTCTACGTGTTCTATGCCGAGGTTTGCACAGACGTTCTTCATTTCGGAATAGTTTGCTTTTACGGGAATGAATGCATCGTTCCCGGCGAATTTCTTTTTGCAGAATTCAAGTGCATCGCTGTCCCTGTCTATGCCTATAAGCTTTCCGGTTTTACCTATGCGGTTGAGAATTTCGGCAGAATGTCCGCCGCCGCCTAAGGTTCCGTCTATAACGGTCATTCCCTCGGTGAGCGCAAGCATATCGATGACTTCATTGAGAAGTACGGGTTTATGTGAAAATTCAAACATATAATTTTACTTTCTTTTTATACTGCCCTCTTGGGGAATAATGTGTAATGTTGTTTATATTATGTAAGGAGGATATTATGTCAGATACCGTATTCTGCCATCTTTTCAAGCACATGACTTGTTTTATCGGAAGATTCCCCGGAAATGTATTCTTCATACTGTTTTTGCGCCCATACTTCAAGCTTATCGAATACGCCTATTATTACGACGTCCTTTTCGATTTTTGCATGATTTACGAGTATCTGGGGAAGAACGAGTCTGCCTGATTTATCAAGTTCGCAAAGAACCGCGTTGCCGAAAAAGCTGCGTCTGAATTCACGGGACTCAAAAGATGTTTCCGGTACGGACATTACTTTTTGTGCCAATGCGGTGAATGTTTCGTTCGACATTATGAACAGATTGTTGTCATATCCGATGGTTACGTAAACAGAATCGCCTATTTCGGCGCGATATGATTGAGGAATTATAATTCTGTTTTTGGAATCCATTGAATGGAACGACTTACCGCACAGCATACCTTTTTCTCCTTATAATAATTAATATAATTATATCACCACTTTGCTCCACTTTCAAGTTTAAATCTTCGATTTTTTTAAAAATTTTACCACTTTATGCCACGTTAATAAATTGTTTACAAATATGCGACGATTTTGAAGTCAATGCGTATCAATACAGTGACACAGCGGATTCGGATACAGAATGATATCCGTTTCCTCTTGCAATTTTACAGATAATAAATTATAATGTATAAAGTGAGAGAACGCATGGATGATGTTAGTTTCGTAATAAGAATTGGGAGCTTGAAATTAAATATAATTTATAAATACATTTAACAGAAGGGAATAAGATATGAAAAGAGTGTATGATTTTTTGAAAAAGGCACAAATATACTATCTTGCAACAGTTGACGGTGACAGACCGAGAGTTCGGCCGTTCGGGACAGTGAATGAGTTTGAAGGAAAACTCTATATTCAGACGGGCAAAACTAAGTCTGTCAGCCGACAGATTGCAGTGAATCCAAAAGTCGAAATTTGTGCGTTTTGTGACGGAGAATGGATCCGCATTGAGTGTGAGCTTGCGGAAGATGATCGTGTTGAGGCGAGGAAAGCTATGCTGGATGCGTATCCGGAACTTCGCGCGATGTATGACGAGAACGATGGCAATACACAAGTGTTTTACATGAAAAATGCTGTTGCAACCATCAGTTCATTTACGGGTGCGCCCATAGCGATAAAGTTCTGATTGTATGAAAATAATGTTTGTTTGTCACGGCAATATTTGCCGTAGTCCGATGGCGGAGTTTATATTCAAAGATATTATACGTCAACAAGGTATGGAAGAACGGTTTGAGGTTGCTTCTTCAGCTACAAGCGCGGAAGAAATTCTAAACGGTGTAGGAAACACGGTTTATCCGCCGGCAAAAGCGGAACTTGCAAAACACGGGTTGTCATGCGGTGACAAGCGTGCCGTTCAGCTTCAAAAGAGTGATTATGACAAATACGATTTGTTTATCGGCATGGATAGTGCCAATATCCGAAATATGCTCAGAATTTTCGGCGGTGACCCTGGCGGAAAGGTGCGCAAGCTGATGAATTTTGCCGGCTGTGACGGCGATGTTGCCGATCCGTGGTATTCCGGACGCTTTGATGTGGCATATCGTGATATTTTGGCGGGATGTACAGCACTTTTTAATACTGTGACTGAAAATGACCCATAAAGCAAATAACCGAATAATCTTTAAATAAAATCGGATTTTACTCGGCATACCGATGAAGCTTGCGGCTTTGAAGCGAGTGACCTTTTCTCTGTAACATTTCAACTCACGCACCCCGTGTGAGGTGCGACAATCTGAATTCCCGTGTATTCGGTGAATTTCTGCATTTCAACTCACGCACCCCGTGTGAGGTGCGACACCACAATCGAATTGAATTAAATATTTCGCGTAATTTCAACTCACGCACCCCGTGTGAGGTGCGACCAATAGTTCCCGTGAATTGTTCAGGCACACGAAATTTCAACTCACGCACCCCGTGTGAGGTGCGACCCGCGCGGATTGGTTTTTCCAGACGGGTCGGAAAATTTCAACTCACGCACCCCGCATGAGGTGCGACACCGCACGCGGTTCCCAACATTTAAACAATTTAAAACATTTCAACTCACGCACCCCGCATGAGGTGCGACAAAGAAGATGAAAGTATCGGTTTTGTAGATGTAAATTTCAACTCACGCACCCCGCATGAGGTGCGACACGACAACCCCGGCGCCAATGCTCATGGTTAATAAAGAAGCACAACAAAACAGGACAAGGACAGTCAGCCAC
>CAJLXE010000012.1 GCA_905210525.1 uncultured Clostridia bacterium
AATATTCAACAATATAATTTTGTCAATAAAATATTAATATCCTTATGTACTATTTTTACATTTGAATAATCTTAGCATAAATTTCAAACAAATAAAATAAACCGCATATCTGCGGTTTATCCTTGACATAATATTATTTTTTATCAATCTGCGGATTCGTCTGCGCTGTCTATTGTTCCGATTGCCCACTTCTGAATCTCAAGCTTTACCTTTTCCGCGCTGCCGATCGAAGCAACTTCAATCACTATGGAATCATCTTTGATCTGAGCTATCTTACCCTGGATTCCGCCGATTGTCGTGATCCTGTCGCCCTTTTTCATGTTTTCAAGCATATTTTTCTTCTGCTTTTCTTTTTTCTTGTTCGGTCTGTAAAGCATAAAATAGAAAAGCGCACCGATAACAACAACATATATAATCAATATCCAAGGCGATTGATTGCCGTTTCCCGTTGTCGTAGACGACGCATCGCCCACCGTAGTATCAAGGAAAAGTTTCCTTGCAAAATCCATAAACATCCGTGATGTCCTCCTAAATAAATGTAATATTATTTTAAACTATTTTTTTATTTTTTGCAATAGCAATATTGCGGATATTTTAACATTAATTCGGTTTTTTACACTAAATTAATACTCTGTACATAATTTTTACAGTTCACGCCTGTTCATAAGTGCGCTTGAAAGAGTAACGTCATCCGCGTACTCAAGCTCACCGCCCGCCGGTATTCCGTGAGCTATTCTTGTAACCTTCACATCATAAGCTTTAAGAAGTCTCGCAATATAAAGTGCAGTTGTTTCGCCCTCCGCACTCGGGCTCAATGCCAATATTATCTCACTGAACGAACCGTTCTCAACCCTCTCAATAAGCTCTTTTATACGCAAATCGGACGGTTTTACCCCATCTATCGGCGATATAAGACCGCCGAGCACATGATAAAGTCCGTCATGGCACTTTATTCTTTCCAACGCCGATACATCGCGCGCGTCCTTTACAACGCAAAGAATATCTTTGCGGCGTATAGGAGATGTGCATATTCTGCACGGATCTTCATCTGTCATATTGCCGCACACAGAACAAAAATGCATTTGTTCGCGCACACCTTTTATAAGCTCCACAAGCTGTTCGCACTCGTTTTCGGGCATATCAAGAATGTAATATGCCATTTTTTCTGCGGTTTTTACGCCTATATTCGGCATTTTGGAAAACTCATTCACAAGCCTGTTAAATATTCTCGAATATTCCGCCACTGCGTTCACCGTACCTTTGTTATACAATCGCCGCGTTATTCTTTATGCCGCCGCGCATTATTATCTGAACATTCCTCCGGGCATACCTGCGCCCAAAGCTCCCGTAACCTTTGACATTTCCGTCTGAACCATTTCATCTGCCTTGCGCAAAGCCTCGTTAACAGCCGAAATTACCAGATCCTGAAGCATTTCAACGTCATCCGGATCAATAACCTCCGGAGCTATTTTTATTTCAACTATCTGATTTGCACCGTTTGCAACAACGCTTACAACGCCGCCGCCGACAACCGCTTCAACAGTCTGCTGTGCAAGCTGTTCCTTTTTTTCTTCCATATCGGCCTGCATCTTCTGAGCCTGTTTTATTATCTGATTCATATTCATCCCGCCCATGCCGCCGGGGAATCCGCCTTTTGCCATAACTTTCACCTTATCCTTGGTTTTCAAGGATGCCCTTTCATTCAAAGCTTATATACATTTTGCAATAATTATATTATTTCTATCTTATCTTTGCTTAAGAAGCCTTCCAGCGCCTTTTCCACCTTATCGCTACCCGATTCCTGCACCGCCGTCTCGCACTTCACCGTAAGAGATATATCCTTACCCGTTTTTTCGGAAAGCGCCGCACAAACAGTTTCTTTTTTATTCAGACGCTCAAGCGAATGAGCAAAAACAGCGTCATTTGAAGAGAATATCAGCTCCGCCGAATTATCCGACGTCTGATTGAATGTGCAATTCTTAAGATATCCATACAGGCGCACATCCGTCTTTTTAAGCTCGTTCATATAAGCTTTCCATGCTGCCGAAAGCGCTCCCTGTGCAACATTGGCAGTTACGGCTTGCTTCTTCTCGGGTTTTACAGCAGGCGCGGAAGCTTTCTTTTGAGGTGGCTCCGCATCCGAAGGCGCCATAGCGACACTGACCCCGGAAGCGAGCTTTTTCTGCATTTGCTCGACGGAATCGCGCAGAGCCTCTATATCGTCCGACACCTCCGGACGGCATATCTTTATTAAAGTAAGCTCTACGATTATTCTTGCTTGTCCCGAATAACGCAGTTCGGACTCCAACGAAGAAAGCAGCTCTATCGACCGCATAAGCCTAGAATTTGTGAATTTTTCAGCCGTTTTGGCATATGCCGCAGCCGTATCGTCATCTATATCAAGCATCTGTGCGGACTTTGTAAGCGAATACAGCAGAATATTTCTCAGGTGGTTCGTAATATCTTTTGCAAAAACGGCAAGATCTTTGCCTTTATTTACAATTTCATCCGTCTTTTTGAGTAATTCAGGCGCATCCGAATCCGCTATCGCGTCAATAAAAGACATTGTGAAATCAAATCCCGTTGTGCCTATAACCTGATTTACGCAATCAAGCGTTATCCTGCCGTCGGAATAATCAATCGTCTGATCAAAAAGACCTATCGCATCACGCAGACCGCCGTTTGCCCATCTTGCAATAGCCGCAAGGGCGTCATTATCCGCAGGAATGTTCATTTTTGAAGCAATACCGTGAAGAACGTTTGTTATTTCCTTAGGCGTTATGGCTTTGAAGTCAAAACGCTGGCATCTCGATATAATGGTTGCCGGTATTTTATGCACTTCTGTAGTAGCAAGTATGAATATAACATACGGAGGCGGCTCTTCAAGAGTTTTGAGCAGAGCATTGAAAGCTCCCGTACTGAGCATATGAACTTCGTCTATTATATACACCTTATAGCGGCCTACCGCAGGCATATAGCGCACCATTTCGCGCAAATTTCTTATTTCATCCACGCCGTTGTTTGAAGCCGCGTCTATTTCGGTAATATCTATATTCTCGCCCGTTCTTTGGCAGTATTCGCACTCGCCGCACACATCACCGTCAACATTTGAAAGGCAGTTTACCGCATGAGCAAATACAAGCGCCGCGGACGTTTTTCCCGTGCCGCGCGGACCGCAGAAAAGATATGCATGGGATATTCTGTTATTTTTTATCTGATTTTTGAGTGTTTTTACAATATGCTCCTGCCCTGCAATAGAATCAAAACTCTTGGGGCGGAACTGTCTGTATAATGCCACATATCCCATATCTGCTCCGACAACGTTAAAAAAATATTTATAAAGCCGTGCACCCCAAATCGATTTTTTTGTATAAACGGTATCGCGACAGCCGGCTCGGACCAAGCAACCCCATGGCACATACAAAGAATCACTTAGTGCTGCTTCCTTCCGGACCTGACACGGTTCACGAGTTTATATTGCATAGGACTCAGTCGTCAACGCTGCTTATCGTTTCCGGGCTTTACACACAAAAACCTCAAAAGGGAATTCAGTCCTGTTAGAGCGGATTACAGGTAACAAGGCACCGCTATCTCCCCACTTAGCACGGCAAATTTGACTTTATATAATTATGATTTTACACGTACAGATTTATTATATGCAAATCCGTACTCTAATATTATACACTATTTTTGCGTTTAGTGCAAGCGTTTTTTCTCAAGGATAGGGCGCATAAAATAAAATCCGCCTTACATACCCGAATTTTGACACATTCATACATAAACGTCAAAAAAGAACATCCTCCGCTCCGAAACAGAACTCGGAAGATGTCCGTATAAAATCCGCCGCTTACATTAAGTATACGGCTATTGTCCGAATCTCTTAGGCTTTTCCCTGTATGCAGGTCTCGGAAGAAGTACCCACCTTACGTCTTGAAGTTGCAACGCGCTTCATGAGCTCATCCTTATAGAGCTTGTCGTCAAAAGGTATTTCAACGGGTCTGCCGAGCCAGCCCGACAAATGCATTGCATTTGAAAGCGTCAGAGAATTAATGCCTTCCACACCCTCAGCAACAAGCGGTTCGTTTCTGAGTATATGCGCCGCAAAAGCATTAAGCACTCCTACGTGCTGTGAATTTTCGCCCGGTGCCTCAACGTCTTTATCCTCAATAATACGCGGTGCTCCGAATGAGCTGCTTGATTCTCTATCGTAAGTAAACTTTGTAATTTCCGTATCAAGCTTCCATATATGAATTTTTTCGTTCTCACATACGATTTTACCCTTTTCGCACGTAATTTCCAAGCGGTTTGTTCCCGGAGCGTCTCCGGTTGACGCTATAAAAGTGCCTGTTGCGCCGTTGGGATATTCAACATATACCGAAACATCGTCTTCAACCTCGATATCATGCCATTTTCCGAAATGCATTGAAGCAGAAACCTTTACAGGCATTCCGCAGAGCCACTGGAAAAGATCAAGCTGATGCGGGCACTGATTAAGCAGAACTCCGCCGCCCTCGCCGCTCCATGTAGCACGCCACGAACCGGAATCATAATACCTCTGCGATCTGTACCAGCTTGTCACTATCCACGACGTACGTCTTATAGCTCCCATTTCGCCGCTATGAAGAATTTCATACACCTTACGATAGCACGGATTCGTTCTCTGGTTAAACATAAGTCCGAACGTTATTTCGGGATGCTTTTTCGCAACTTCATTCATTTCCTTTACCTGCATCGTATATACTCCGGCAGGTTTTTCGCACATAACGTGTATTCCGTTTTCTATTGCTTCTATTACATATCTCGGGTGATCATAATGAGGTACGGCAACTATTACGGCGTCTATGAGGCCCGACTTCAGCATTTTGCTTGCGTCGTCAAACATGGCAACATCATTATGGTGTTCTCCCTTTTGTTCTCTTTCTTTAAGATTTTCTTTTGCCCATTCAAGTCTTGCGGGATTTATATCCGCAACCGCTCTTACTTCTATTTCCGGGCAAAAACCGTTAAGAATATTTCCGAAATGCCCCGAACCCATATTTCCTATACCTATAATACCTGTTTTTACCTTATCAGCCATTATATTTATCCTCCTTTTATCCGAAATTATATATCTTTAATAACATCTCTCAAAGAGCTTATCGCAAAAGCAAACGCTTCCGAACTTGACCCGAATGAAAATCTGCCCATATGATTGCGTTCATCTTCTTTTGCAAGCTTATCCAATCCCACAAAAGCCGTCAAGTGCGGCTCAACCGTAAGAACTCCGCCGCCCATAGCCGAATATTCAGCCAGATATTTCTTCATGCCTGCAATTCCGTAACCCGGAGGCACTACGTCGCCGTTTGCAGTCGCGTCTTTTATGTGATGATAACAAACATAGCTCTTCAGCATTTCCCATGCTTCCGGTATATCCTGCGACGCCTGAATAAAGTTTGCAGGGTCAAACACGCATTTTATTTCGGGTATCGCCTTAAGTATTTCAAGGCACTGCGGCGCCAGCTCACCGTATATGCCCTTTTCATTTTCATGGCACAGTGTAAGTCCGCTTCCCTTGGCAGCGTCAACGTACTTTGAAAGTCTTTCAAACACTTTGTCCGCATATTCTTTCTTACCGCCCGTTCCGTAAAAACTGAACAGTCTTATACATTTTGCCTGCATTATGACGCCTGTCTCAACCGTTCTCTTGAAGCGTTCCATTTCCTTGTCAAAGTCATCGTCAATATTTATCTTGCCTATCGGTGAACCTATCGACCATACTTTTATTCCGCCGTTTGTATATCTCGAATACAATTCTTTTGCTTCAGCCGCCGTAATATCCGATATATTCTTGCCGTCAACGCCTCTTACCTCGATATATTCCACGCCGTTATCATTCAGCGCTTTTATCTGTCCGTCAACACTGCTGTCTGCCTCATCCGCAAACGCGCATATTTTTAAATTGCTCATAAAAAGTCTCCTCTTACCTTATATTTTTATCTGCCGAAAACCTTCCGGTATTATACTCCGGAATATGCCGAAAATCCCCCGTCAACCGGTATTACCGTACCCGTCACAAAAGACGCCGCTTCGCTGTCCGTCAAAAATCTGAGAACTCCCAAAAGCTCCTCCGGCTTTCCGAACCTCTTCATAGGCGTAGCGCCGAGAATTTTTTCCGTTCTCGCCGTGGGCGTTCCGTCCGCATTGAACAAAAGCGTTCTGTTCTGATTTGTAACGAAAAATCCGGGCGCTATTGCGTTTACTCTTATACCAGCAGGCGCAAAATGCACCGCAAGCCAACGCGTGAAATTTGATACCGCCGCTTTTGCCGCACTGTATGCCGGTATTTTTGTAAGAGGCGTAAACGCGTTCATCGAAGATATATTGATTATCGAGCAATCCGACTTACCTATCATATCCTTTGCAAAAACCTGCGTGGGTATAAGAACACCCATTATATTGAGATTAAAAACAAAATCAAAGCCCGATTTTTCAAGATTAAAGAAAGTCTTGATATCGTTTTTTTCTTCATCGCCCGGTTCAAACACCTCGTGATCCGTTGTCGCTCTCGGATTGTTTCCTCCCGCTCCGTTTATAAGGACGTCACAGCTTCCCATATCCGAAAGTATTTTTTCGTGAACCGCCTCAATGCTTTTTTTGTCAAGGCAATCCGCCTCATACGCTTTTGCCGTATATCCGTCCGAATTTATAACCGACGCCGTTTTCTCTGCCGCTTCGGAATTTATATCAAGCACGGCAACCGCATATCCCGCCCGTGCCATTTCAAGTGCAAACGCGGAACACAAAACTCCGCCGCCGCCCGTCACCACACATACTTTTTTATCCATATCGTTCTCCTTTCAATAAAATCACACAGTGCCCTTTTGCAAAGAATCCTTTTCAACAGCTTCCCACAAGCCTTCAAGGTAAGCAGCTCCGAGCGCTCTGTCGTATAAGCCGTATCCGTATCTGCCCGTCTCGCCCCATATCATTCTGCCGTGGTCGGGACGCACGTAACCGTCAAAGCCGACATCATGCAGCGCTTTTACAATACCGTAAATATCAAGAGAGCCGCATGATGTGGGATGTGCCGTTTCATGAAACTGTCTGTATCCTGTGTGCATAATATTTCTTATGTGTGCAAAATGTATTCTGTCGCCGAACTTATGTATCATTTCCGTCAGATTGTTATTCACATCCGCACCAAGCGAACCCGTACAGAACGTAATGCCGTTTTCCTTCATATCAACTATATTAAGAAATCTTTCTATATTGCGTTCGTTTGTTATTATTCTCGGCAAACCGAATATTCCCCACGGCGGATCGTCCGGATGTATAGCCATATTGACCCCTGCCTCGTGAGCAACCGGTATAACCTTTTTGAGAAATGCAGACAGATTTTCCCAAAGCATCTCTTCCGTTATCGTTTCGTATTTCTTAAGAATAGTTTTAAGCTCATCCTTTGTATAGCTTTCGTCCCAGCCCGGAAGCGATAAGCTTCCCTTTAGAGGATCCATGGAAAGCACCGTATTTTCGTCATACGCAAGAGAATTTGAGCCGTCCGCGGCTTTATGTTCAAGCTCGCTCCTGAGCCAGTCGAATACAGGCATAAAATTATAACATACGCACTTTACACCCGCTTCACCCAGTCTGCGTATATTTTCACAGTAATTTTCCGTAAGACGTTCTGCCGAAGCGCCCCCCATCTTTATTTCTTCCGGCACGGGTACGCTTTCCACAACCTCAAATTTAAGACCGTGCTTTTCCGCGTCGTCTTTTATCCCGCGTATGCTTTCTCTGCTCCACACTTCACCGGCAGGTACGTCATACACGGCAGATACTATCGAATATATCTGCGGTATCTGCGATATCTTTTCAAGACTTACCGGATCCCCGGCACCGTAATGTCTGAATGTCATTTTCATATGCAGCCTGTATCCTTTCATTATTGTTTTCAATATAAAATAAACTATTATTATTTATTATACAGCACATTACAAGCAAACAAATTGTATATTTCAGCATTTTATATTGCATATTCGCTACATCAGGTGTATAATAAATAAAACACATTGCAAATCCGACATAAGGAGCATATTGCCATGACGCTTTACAGTTACAGTGACGACCGTCTGTACATTCATCATTCGCTGGATAAAACACCCGACCCGACGCAATTTCCGATGCACGTTCATGAAAAGTGCGAGCTTTTCTGTTTTATATCGGGCAAAGGATATTATACCGTGGAAGGAAACGACTATGCGCTTGCTCCGGGCAGCGTAATGCTCATGCGTGGCTCTGAGGCACACAAGCTTCATATTGAACCCGATGTCCCTTACGAGCGTTTTGTAATACATTTTTCTCCCGAAGCAGTGCTTACACCCGAATCACCGATACGTTCGTTTTTATACAGTAGACCCCTCGGCAAAAACAATATGATATCATGTTCAAGCGCATCTTTTTCGTTTATTTCATCGTGCTTTGACAGAATAAAACGAGCTGTTTCACGCACGTCTCCGTCCGATGAAATAACGTCTTACCTTACCTGCGTTCTGTACGAGCTTACATATTCCGCAAAAAACGCCGAGAAAAAAGCTCAACCGAAAAAAAATTCAGCCGAAAATATTGTCAGCAATATAATATCCTATATAAACAGCAATCTTGCAGACATAAAAAATATGGATTTCACCGAACAAAACTTCTATTTCAGCAGATCATACCTCAACAGGATATTCAAGGATTCCACAGGCTCCACAATATGGGATTACGTAATACTCAAGCGTCTCATGAGTGCGCGCGCTCTCATACAGAACGGCAAACCCGCGCTTGCCGCCGCATCCGAATGCGGTTTTGCGGACTATTCCTCGTTTTACAGACAGTACAAACAACAGTTCGGCACGTCCCCCGCAAAAGATAAGAAGCAGTCCCGCTGATATTTGCGTTCGTTTATGAATCAAAATTAAAAATAATTGACATACGTATTTACGTATGCTATAATTAAATAAGTTTGCACATTCCGAAAAAACACTCACGCGGAAAGCAAAATTTTACCGTTATTCCGCACAGTATGGAACAATGCATACATTTGCGCAAGCATCTGACACAAAGGACATACATCCTGAGAAAAATCCCGAACCGAAAGGAAATTTTTATGAACAACGATATCAGAATTTACGTATCGCCGTCAGGCTCGGACGTAAATGACGGCACGGCAGACAAGCCGTTTGCCACTTTTGCAAGAGCGGCAGCAGAAGTAAGAAAATTAATCAAAAACGGACTTAACGCTCCCGTAACCGTTTATTTTCACAAGGGCGAATACAGTGCCGATAAATACGAATTTACAGCGGCAGACAGCGGTACAGAACAGTTTCCCGTAAAATACTGCGCTTACGGAGACGGCGAAGTAATATTCACAAACGGAAAAATTCTGAAAAACAGCAGCTTTAAGCCTATATGCGGCAAAATGAAAGAAAGACTTCCCGACAATGCAAAAGACAGCGTGTTGGTATGTGATCTCAAAGAATACGGATTGGCTTTGAACAAGTACGGGCATCTCTATGACACCGACGAAGAAACCCCAAAAGAAGCAGACGAAGAACACAACTTTGAAGAAAAATGCGAGCTGTTCTGGAACGATGAGCGTATGTCCGTTGCAAAATACCCCAATCAGGGACTTCTTGAAATCGAAGATATGTGCGACGATACAACAGACGAGCAGGCACGTATTCACAAAGAAAAAAATCCCGAAGGATTTACAATCATAATAGACGAAAACACAAACGAGCGCATAAAAAACTGGAAAACACCTCAGACCGCACATATGCACGGATATTTTTATTGGGACTGGGCAGACGCATCTACGCCGGTTTCGTATTTTGATACCGCTCTCAGAAGAGTATATATGCAAAGCGTCGGAGGCTACGGAGTGCGCAAGGGCGGCACATACTACTTCTACAACGTCTTTGAAGAGCTGGACTCTCCCGGAGAATATTATTTAGACAAAGACAATCTTCTCCTTTATGTTTATCCGCTCAGCGACATACAACAGGCTTCCGTAATGCTTTCCGTTTCAAGACATCCGCTCATAAAAGCAAACGGCATTTCCCATATAACATTTGAAGGAATAACATTCAAGGGCGCCTGCGCAAACGGATTTGAAATAAACGGCAACAACTGTTCCGTAATAAACTGCAAAATACTTGACGTTTACGACTGGGCAATGAGAATAAACGGCAACAACAACAAAATATACGGCTGTGATATATCGCGCACAGGCAGAGGCGGTATATCCTTAACCGGCGGAGACAGAACCACTCTTACGCCTTCCGGAAATATTGTAGAAAACAATTACGTTCATGACTGGTCAGAAGTTGTTCTTACTTACGGCGCCGGAATAGAATTCGGAGGCTGCGGATCCATTGCCAGACACAACGAACTCGCAAGAACATCGCACATGGCAATCTATTACGACGGAAACGACCATATAATTGAATACAATTATATTCACGAGGTCGTTCAGCAGTCAAACGACGCCGGTGCGATATACGGCGGCAGAGACTGGGCAGGCTACGGAGACATAATCAGATATAATATTATAGAAAATGCGGGCAACGATAAATATACCCCCGCAGGCATATATTGGGACGACTGCCAGTCGGGTCAGACCGCTTACGGAAATATAATAAAAAATGCAATGGGAAAATCTTTCCTTATAGGCGGCGGCAAAGACAACGTTGTCGAAAACAACATGATGCTTGTAAGCGAATATCCCATGCAGTATGATGAAAGAGGCATAGAAGGCGTTCTTTCATCAAAAGGCTGGTACGGCGGCGCCCGCAAAGACGGCAACAACTGGCCTATTTTCAGACGTTCTCCCGTAAAGAGCGACATATGGGCAAAGAGATTCCCTGCTCTCGCAAGAGTCAATGATAATTACGACAATCCTTACGATCCTGACTTTGCGGCAAATCCGTCACGTGCGGTAATAAGAAATAACATCTGCGTATGCTCAAACGATTACGGATTCTTCGTTGCCGAAACGGTAAAAAAACTCGGCACGATAGAAAACAATCCTGTATTCGCAAGCGAAGATGAATGCATAGTAAAGGGTAGCAGATACGAGCTTACGCCGGAAGCCAAAAAAGCGGTTCCGGAATTCAAGGATATACCCGTTGACAAAATAGGACGCTATAAATAAAATAAAACGTACAGATAAACGAAAGGAGGCGCGGGCCGCAACAGAACATACGGCATATTCACAAATGATAACTGTAAACAATCTCAAAATGCGGCTCGGAGCTTCCGAAAACGACATAAAAGAAAAAATATCCCAAAAACTCGGTACGCAGGTTCTATACATAAAAATACTGAAGCGCGCCGTTGATGCAAGAAAAAAAGACGATGTTCATTTTGTATTCAACATAGAAGCAAAGATTGCGGGCGATGAAAATAAAATCGTAAAGAAATGCAATGACAAGGATATTTTTATTTCCAAAGCAGAAAAATATACGCCGCCTTCCCCCTGCACTGTACATTCACGTAAAAAAACGGTCGTTGTAGGAAGCGGTCCGGCAGGACTTTTTTCGGCATATATTCTCGCTATGGCAGGCATGGAGCCTGTTCTGATAGAAAGAGGCAAGTGCGTTGAAGAAAGAATAAAGGATGTCGAGCTGTTCAGGAACACCGGAATACTTAACACTGAAAGCAACATACAGTTCGGAGAGGGCGGCGCAGGCACATTTTCGGACGGCAAACTGAACACCGGCATAAAAGATGTAAGAATACGTTATGTTCTTGAAACGTTCGCCGAGGCGGCAGAGGGCGAAGCCGACGACATACTTTATTCCGCAAAACCGCATATAGGAACAGACCGTCTCATAGGCATAATACGCAATATGCGCAAAAAAATAACCGACATGGGCGGAACCGTTCTTTTTGAACATAAGCTTTGCGGAATAATATCGGATAACGGCACACTGCGCGGAATAATGACAGAACACGGCGGTATAACAACAGTTTCGGACTGCGACACCCTCGTGCTGGCAATAGGCCACAGTGCAAGAGATACCGTAAAAATGCTGTATGACAGCCATGTTTACATGGAACAAAAGCCGTATGCAATGGGCGTGCGCATAGAACACAAAAGAGAAACAATAGACAAAAGCCGATACGGCGCTTTCGCCGGACACAAGAATTTAGGCGCGGCAGATTACAAAATCTCATGTACGCCCGACGGCAAAAGAGGGGTTTACAGCTTTTGTATGTGTCCGGGCGGCGAGGTTGTTCCCGCGGCCTCCGAAGAAGGTATGCTTGCGGTAAACGGCATGAGCAGATTTGCCCGTGACGCGGAAAATTCAAATTCCGCACTGCTCGTAGGCGTATCCCCGGATGAACTCAAAAGTGCAAATCCGCTTGCAGGCATCGAGCTTCAGAGAAAAACCGAAAGGCTCGCCTTTGAACTCGGAGGCGGCGGATACAAAGCACCCGTACAGCTTGCCGGAGATCTCATTGCAGGCAGAGCTTCACAAGACCTCGGCAGTATCAAGCCGTCGTACAAACCCGGAGTGACGCCCTCCGACTTAAGAGAATGTCTGCCCGGATTCATAATAGAATCCATACGTGCATCGCTTGAAATATTCGGAAGAACAATAGAAGGCTTTGACGCATATGACGCCGTGCTCACCGGAGTAGAATCAAGAAGCTCCTCTCCCGTGCGCATAAAAAGAGACAGCATAACGCTCGAAGCCGGCATAAAAGGTATATATCCGTGCGGAGAGGGCGCAGGATATGCGGGAGGCATAGTTTCCGCAGCGGTAGACGGCATAAAATGTGCCGAAAAAATTATAATGAAAGCAAAAAATGCAGAACAGCAATAAAAACAGACAATTCACATACAGAAATATGTTAAAATATATTATAATCAAACATCGGAGGAAAACACAATGACAACACAGCGAATCATCGACTCTCTGCAAAATAAACCGGATAATTATATATTTCCGTTTTTCTGGCAGCACAATGAAGATGACGGTAAACTTATTGAAGAAATTCACGCAATCTACAATTCCGGAATAAAAGCCCTGGGCGTCGAATCAAGAGATTACGTGGGCTTCGGCACCGATTGCTGGTGGCACACAATGACTGTAATACTGGAAGAATGTAAAAAGCTTGATATGAAAGTATGGCTTCTCGACGACGAATCGTTTCCGTCCGGAAAAGCAAACGGCGCATTTGAAAAGCGTCCGGATTTAGCCGCGTGCGGAATAACGGAACGTCATTCGGATGTTGTCGGACCTGTTACAAACGGATCTGTGCTCACAGACTGGGAAACTTCACCCGATGACGAACTTGTTGCAATCCTTGCCTGCGAACGCGCGGGATATGAAGAAAAGCTTACAGGCAAAGTAATAAACATAACCGACAACGCCAAAGACGGCA
Source organism: uncultured Clostridia bacterium (assembly GCA_905210525.1). Lineage (GTDB taxonomy): Bacteria > Bacillota > Clostridia > HGM11327 > HGM11327 > SIG351. The sequence continues at coordinate 13,414 of CAJLXE010000012.1, forward strand.
TGGTATATTTTGATCTTCCCGAAGGCTGCTTCAGAATCATGTTCCTGTACAAAACACGCTCCGGCATGGGCAAATGGGGACATCGTTATGCGGATATGTTCTGCGAAGAATCAACGGACCTCTTTATCGAAACCGTTTATGAGGAACATTACAAGCGTTTCAAAGAATATTTCGGCAACACGTTCGTAGGGTTCTTTTCCGACGAGCCTTGCTTTGCAAACGCAACCAACCTCGGCTACATTGCCGATTTCGGAATAAAATACTGTCACTTCCCGTGGCGCAATGAATTTATCGACAAGCTCAATTCAAAATTCGACGGCAGATTTGTGGATTACCTTCCCGCACTGTGGTATGATTTCGGCGAAAGCACCGCAAAAGTGCGTTTTGAATTCATGAATATGCTTTCCGAAAAATACAGCACTAATTTCTGCTGGAAGCTCGGCAACTGGTGCCGCGATCACGGCGTAATGTATATAGGTCATGTCATAGAAGACAAGGATCAGAACACAAAAACGTCGGGCGGTACAGCACATTATTTCCGTGCGCTTGACGGTCAGGATATGGGCGGTATAGATACTGTTCTCGGACAGACAACCCCCGGTATGACAAACTACATAATGAGAGTTCCGTGCAGTTACGACATTTCGGAACCGGATTTCTTCCACTTTACATTACCCAAGCTTGCGCCGTCTCATGCGCATATACAGCCGCTCAAAAAAGGCCGTTCCATGTGCGAAATATACGGTGCTTACGGCTGGGTTGAAGGTCTTAAAATGATGAAATGGATGACGGATATGATGCTTGTAAGAGGTATAAATCATTTTGTTCCTCATGCATTTTCGCCTAAATTCCCGGACCCCGACTGTCCTCCGCATATGTATGCAAACGGTACAAATCCAGAATACAAAAAGTTCCGTCTGCTCATGGAATATACAAACAGAATAAGCCATATGCTGAGCGGCGGACTCCATATCCCCACTGCTGCGATACACTATCACGCCGAAGCTGAATGGTCAAGCTCAGAATTTACAACATGCCACGGTCTTGCAAGACTTCTTACGGAAAATCAGTTGGATTTTGACATAATACCGACAGATTATCTTGCAAAGGCTTCCGTTAAAGACGGCAAAATCATAATAAACGGAGAGAGCTATCCCTGCCTGCTGATTCCGAAAAGCAAATACCTCTCGCTTGATATGCTCAAAACGGCACGCAGACTTGCCGATGAAGGTGCGTATGTAATATTTGAAGGTGCGGTTCCGCAAAAAGCTTCCGACGCTCCGGCTGAAGATATAAGCGGATACGTTGAGTGCAGCGAACATATGTTTGTGCTTGAAATGAATGAAATTGTCGGATATATGCGCAGCAAAGCAATGTGGGACATTATGCCTCAAAACAACGCTCCGTATTTGCGTTATTTCCACTACAAACATCCTTCAAACGACATATATATGTTTACAAACGAAGGCATACATCATGATATAAATACCACTGTTGCAATCAAAGGTCTCGGCGAATGCGACTATGCCGTTTACGATGTTTTTGAAAACAAAATATACAAGAAACACACTTCGGACGGTAAAATAGACGTTGTTCTGCCCCCGTACAATTCACTCGTATATATATTCGGCGAACTGCCCGACGGAATTGAAACCTATGCCGAATACGCGGAAAAGGAAATTATATACCTGAATGATTCATACAGTGTCTCAATCGCAACCGAAAAGGAATATCCCGATTTCAGGCATTACAAAGATATCAATGAGCTTGTAAACATGGCGGGTAAAGACGAACTTCCGAGATTCTCCGGACACTACCGTTACGAAAAATCGTTTACAATCAACGATGTATCACCCGAAAAAATGTACTCTCTTGACCTCGGCTATGTAGGCGAATGTGCAACGGTATTCGTAAACGGAATCAAGTGCGGTGATAAAATAGCTCCTCCTTATGTGTTCGATATATCAAAAGCACTTAATCCCGGCTCGAACAAACTCGTAATTGAAGTTACTACACACTATGGCTACGAACTCCGTGGACCACTCTCAAGATTTATGCTCTTTGAACCGGCAGGTCTCCTCGGCAAAGTTATTGTTAAAATATCCGAAAAAATATAATTTCAAAGGGGAGCACAATAGGAACTTTGCAAAAGTTACCATTACAAAAGCCCCCTTGACCACTAAAAACTATCAGAGTTACCAAACTGACCCGACGACTATCGTCGGGTCAGTTTGGTATTTGTTTTACATTTCTGTTTCGGGTATTCGGCAAGGCTTATAAGCTTTATCAATACAAATCAAGACTACTTTGCTGCATAACAAC
>CAJLXE010000013.1 GCA_905210525.1 uncultured Clostridia bacterium
CACATTCTTTTCATACGAAAGCTTTGACATATGTTCATGGCTGTAACCGTGATTGCCTATTTCATGCCCGGCATTGACTATTTTCATCAAAAGCTCCGTACTGTTTTCTGCCCACTTCCCGCCTATGAAGAAAGTTGCTTTTACGTTTTCTTTTTCGAGTATATCGAGCATAGGCTCTATGTATTCATCGCCCCAGACAACATTTACCGTCAAAGCCACTTCCCTTTTATCGGCGCTTCCCTTGTAAATGGGATTGCCGCTCATGGCATTTATGACGTCTATTGTGTTGTTTACTCCTATGAGTACCCACGCCACTGCAAGAAGCATTACTATAAGAACGTTTATTATTCCTATTTTTTTAAACTGTGTTTTCAGTATTCTCATAAAATTTCTCACTCTCCGAAAATGTTCTTTGTAAATTTTATTTCGGAATGCCGAAAAATATACCGTAATACAACACAAGTTTATTCATGCATACAGCAAACCTCTGCACAATGCAATATGCATAATGCAGAGGCTGTCAAAACACGTTAAAAAATCACAGTACTATTTATTTGTGCCGTTACTCTGCGTCCACAGTCTTGCCATCTTTATTCTCGCTTTTTCTTTCGCGCCTTTCTGTTCTCTTGCCGCCGAAACGTTTTCTGTCTGTTCTTTCGGGTCTGTCCGTTTTTTCCTGTCTGTCGGCTCTTTCGGGTCTATCCGGAAGCGCGTCTTTTATGGAAAGATCTACTCTGCCCTTTTCATCGATGTTTATAACTTTTACCGTCACCTCATCGCCTATCTTAAGAACATCCTCTACCTTATCAATTCTGTCATATGAGATTTTTGAGATATGGCACATACCCGATTTGCCCGGAAGCACATCTATAAATGCACCGTAGCTTTCTATTCTCGTAACAACGCCTTTATAAATTTTGCCGACTTCAACTTCCGCAACAATGTCTTCCACCATTTTGAGAGCTTTTACGCCGGATTCCTGATCGGCTGCATAAATAAATACCTTGCCGTCATCTTCTATATCAATCTTAACGCCCGTCATATCTATTATCTGGTTGATAACTTTTCCGCCGGGTCCTATAACATCACGTATTTTATCCGGATTGATGTTGAGTCTTATTATCTTAGGCGCATACTTTGAAAGTTCCGGACGCGGAGCCTCTATAACATCGAGCATTTTGCCGAGAATGAAAAGTCTGCCCTGACGAGCCTGTGCAAGAGCCGTTTCAAACACGCGGCGGTTGATGCCGTCTATCTTCATATCCATCTGGATAGCCGTAATACCGTTTGCTGTTCCCGCAACCTTGAAGTCCATATCGCCGAGGAAATCCTCAAGACCCTGAATATCGGAAAGAACCGCAAGATTATCGCTGCCCTTATCCTTGATAAGACCCATTGCTATACCTGCAACAGGCGCTTTTATCGGAACGCCCGCATCCATAAGCGCAAGTGTGCTGCCGCATACGCTTGCCTGAGACGTTGAGCCGTTGGAGCTCATTACCTCGGATACCACGCGGATTGTGTACGGGAAATCGTTCTCGCTCGGAATAACAGGTTCAAGCGCTCTCTCTGCAAGTGCGCCGTGACCTATTTCACGTCTTCCCGGACCTCTCATTGCCTTTGCTTCGCCTGTGCTGTACGGCGGGAAGTTGTAATGATGAATATATCTCTTTGAATCATCCTCCCAAAGTCCGTCAAGCATCTGCATATCCGTCTTTGCACCGAGTGTGCATACGGAAAGCACCTGAGTCTGACCTCTTGTGAACAAGCCTGTTCCGTGTGTTCTCGGAGTGAGACCGACTTCGCAGGTAATCGGACGTATTTCCGTAAGAGAACGGCCGTCCGGTCTTACGCCTTCATCAAGGATACGTCTTCTCATGGTTTCCTTTGTTATATTATATATAACTTCGTCTATTTCCCAATTACGTTCTTCCGGGAATATTTCCGCAAAATGTTCATGTATTGCGGCGTTTGCCTCGTTCTGTGCCACTTCTCTTTCAGCACGTACAAAATGCTTCATTGCCTCCTGAATAAGAGGAGTTGCAAAAGGACGAACAGCCTCGTCAACATCTGCGCCTGCATTATAGAGAGTAAATTCCTTTTTGGGCTTACCGCATTCGGCAACTATTTTTTCCTGGAATTCAACTATTTGTTTTATATATTCGTGAGCAAGCATTATAGCGTCGAGCATAGTATCCTCAGTCACTTCCTGAGCGCCTGCCTCAACCATAAGAATATTATCCTTTGTACCCGATACCGTAAGCTGTAATTTGCTATGTTCTCTCTGCTGCGCATTGGGGTTTATTATTATTTCGCCGTCAACAAGTCCTACTGCAACCGAGCCTGTCGGTCCCTCAAAAGGAATGTCCGATATGCTGAGCGCAACGGATGAACCTATCATTGCAAAAACATCCGGCGGAAACTCAGGGTCTACCGACAACGGAGTTGCTACTACCAATACATCGTTTCTCATTCCGTGCGGGAACAGCGGACGTATAGGTCTGTCTATAAGTCTTGATGTGAGTATGCCTTTATCTGTGGGCTTGCCCTCTCTCTTTATAAAGCCACCCGGTATTCTGCCTACCGCGTACAGCTTCTCCTGAAATTCAACGCTCAAAGGAAAGAAATCCATTCCCGGGCGAGGCGCCTGTGACGCCGTTACGGCAACAAAGACAACCGTTTCGCCGTACGAAACCGTACAAGCACCGTTAGCCTGTTCCGCCAATTTGCCGATCTCTACTGTGAGAGTTCTGCCGGCAAGCTCCATGGAGTATTGTTTTACTTCCATTTTTTCTCCTTTCATTCGTCATCACCACCGTCCCGATATCGCCTGCAAGTTCATTCTGATTAAAACATATCTTCCGATTCCGACGAGAATTAAAATTTATATTTATTTATTTTTGCCTTTAGAAAGCGTTCTTTTATCCGTAAAATCCGAATAGAACGCAAGGGCAGACATCACATGGTATGATGCCCGCCCGAACAGCCTATGCCGCAAGAGCGGTGAAAAATTACTTTCTCAATCCGCACTTAGCAACGATTTGACGATAACGGTTTATGTCCTTCTGCTCAAGATAGCTGAGTAAGCCTTTTCTCTTACCTACCATCATGAGAAGACCGCGTCTTGAATGTTTATCCTGTTTGTTTTCCTTGAGGTGTTCATTCAAGTGATTGATTCTTTCCGTAAGAAGTGCAATCTGTACTTCCGGTGAACCCGTGTCGCCGTCATGTGTTTTGAACTGTTCGATTATTTCTGCTTTTCTTGCCTTATCCATTGTTGGATACCTCCGATTATTATAATACGCCACGCACACAGCAGCCGACGGAGTCATCGTGCAACCGAGCCGCGGGCAACGTATATATTATAGCATAACAGGATATATTTGTAAAGCGAAAATTTGATTTTTTGCAATTCAAGAAGCAGCAAATGCCACACGTCGGTAAGTATTTTCACTCAACCGTGACCGATTTTGCAAGATTTCGCGGTTTATCTATATCGCATCCGTTATAAAGTGCCGCATAATACGCATAAAGCCGGAACGGAACAACTTCAAGCAAGGCTATAAGAAGCGGATGCGTACACCGTATTTATTCACAGCCTTTTAACGTCCTTTGTTATGCAGTCAACCGCTATGCCTCATACGCCCCCGGCGCTCAAATACAAATAGACGGCATCCTTTCTTTGTCAAGGCAACTTACATTTTCGCCTGCTTCAGGCAGCCGCTGATTTGCGCTTTATGAATGATACGTTCCCGTCTTTTTGATTTATGCGTATTGACAAAAAACGCTGTTTGGTTTAAAATATTAATTGATTTATTTTTTACGGTTTTGCGGTAACATATACGTAATTAAAAAAACACGTCCGATGCGCCAAATATAACATTGCGGACATTTTGGTGAACTTTCGGCAGCGCGCAATATTATATCATAACGCTTGCAACGGCTGTATTTTTAATTGAATTTGTTCCGACATAAAAATCCGATACCGTGCGATTTTTATAAGGGAGATGGATTTATGAAAGTATTAAAGGGAAAATATGTTCTTTTAGCAGGGAAAACATTCTGTGCGGCAGATGACATCAACGCAATAAACAATACCCTGTCCTGTGAAGGACTCGAACCACCAACGGCAGATAACGTTAAATCTGCATTCTCGGGCACTATGGCTTATTCCATAATGGAAAAACACAACATTTCCGGCAACAACGATATGCTGAAAATAAAATTCGATGCCATGGCATCCCACGACATTACTTACGTCGGAATAATTCAGACTGCAAAATCAAGCGGACTTGAGCAGTTCCCCATTCCTTATGTTATGACCAACTGTCACAACAGCCTGTGCGCCGTAGGCGGAACAATAAACGAAGATGACCATTTATTCGGTTTGTCGGCGGCGAAACGTTACGGCGGAATATTTGTGCCTCCGCACATAGCCGTAATACACCAGTACATGAGAGAAATGATGGCAGGCTGTGGAAAAATGATTCTCGGTTCGGACAGCCACACACGATACGGCGCGTTCGGAACAATGGCAATAGGCGAAGGCGGACCGGAGCTTGTAAAACAGCTCGTGGGAAGAACATACGACATAAAGAGACCCGAGGTAATTCTCGTGTACGTAACGGGAAAACCTCAGCCCGGAGTCGGTCCTCAGGACGTTGCGCTTGACCTGATAGGTTCAACATTCCCCGGCGGACTCGTAAAAAACAAAGTTCTTGAATTTGTGGGTCCCGGTATCAGCGAGCTTTCAATGGATTTCCGTTCGGGCATAGACGTAATGACGACGGAGACGACTTGTCTCTCCTCCATATGGACAACAGACGAAAAAACACATGAATATCTCAGAATACACGGCAGAGAAAACGAATACAAAAAGCTTGCTCCGGAAGACGTTGCGCTTTACGACGGCGTTGTATGCATGGATCTCAGTGAAGTCAAGCCGATGATAGCTCTTCCTTTCCATCCGAGCAATGTATACACAATCAAGGATTTTACCGCAAATGCAGAGGATATTCTTGCAGGTGTGGAAGAAAACGCACGTGCGACAATGGGCATTGACAATTTCTCACTGCGCAGCAAAATCACACCAAAGGGCGTACTTGCCGATCAGGGAATAATAGCAGGCTGCAGCGGCGGAACATTTGAAAATATATATACCGCGGCAGATATGCTGGAAAAAAGCGCATCGGGAACAGATGCATTCACACTGAACATATATCCGCAAAGCCAGCCCGTATTTTATGAACTCAATAAAATAGGCTCCGTAAACAAGCTTATGCAGTTCGGCGCCGTAATAAAAACGGCTTTCTGCGGACCTTGCTTCGGCGCGGGAGACGTGCCTGCAAACGGCGCACTCAGCATAAGACATACAACGCGTAACTTCCCCAACAGAGAGGGTTCAAAGCCTGCTCAGGGACAGATTGCCGGCGTTGCTCTCATGGACGCACGTTCCATTGCGGCAACCGCACTCAACGGCGGCATAATAACACCCGCAACCGATGTTGAAATGCCTTCAAATACATATGATTACGAATTCAATGCGCAGATATACAAGAACAGAGTTTATAACGGTTTCGGCAATCCGGATAAAAACGTGCCGCTCCGTTACGGACCGAATATCGTGGATTGGCCCGCCATTCCGCAGATGAAAGAAACGCTGATATTGTTTGCCGCGGCAGTACTCGACGACGATGTCACAACCACGGATGAGCTCATTCCGTCAGGCGAAACATCTTCGTACCGTTCAAATCCAATGAAGCTTGCGGAATTTGCTCTCAGCCGCCGTGAACCGGAATATGTCGGACGTGCAAAAAAAGCTAAAGCTCTCTTTGAAAAGCTCTCTGCCGGAGACGTAGACGACAAGCTTAAACAAATAGAAAATGCTTGCGGTATTAAAATAGATTGGAACAATACAGGCGTGGGAAGCCTCGTTTATGCAACAAAACCCGGTGACGGCTCCGCAAGAGAACAGGCGGCGTCATGTCAGAGAGTTCTCGGCGGTTGGGCAAACATAGCTATTGAATACGCAACAAAGCGTTACAGAAGCAACTGTGTAAACTGGGGTATGCTTCCGTTTACCGTTAAGGAACGTCCCGACATAGACGCCGAAGACGCCGTTGTTATTCCGCACGCATTGTCCGCACTTGAAGCAATGGATAAAACCGTTCCGGCTTACATCGTAAAAAAGGACGGCAGAGCTATCGGAATCGAACTTTCACTCTCAGGTCTTGAACCCGACGAGCGTGATATAATAGTTGCAGGCTGTCTTATGAACTATTACAAAAAACAAATGAAATAAACTTTAAGACGAAAAAATCTTCCGTTTCCTGCCAAAATAAAGGAACGGAAGATTTTTATTTTATTCATATATTTGTATTTTACAAAACGGCATAACCGTGCCGTTTGCAGGATTTTATTTATTGTTATCAAGCAAATTACTTCTCATTTTAAGCAATATTCTTCTGAGAAAGGCTTCTTCTTCCTCGGAAACAGCATCCAAAGCCAATTTTTCGGATACCTTTAAATTGTCTTCCATCTTTTTGTGTATCTCACGTCCGCGCTCTGTAATATATACTCTGCTCTGTCTTTGATCCGTCTCATCCGTAAAACGTGTAACCAGTCCCTCCGCCTCCATTTTCTGTAATGCAACGCTTACTGTCGGAGCTTTAAGATGCGTTATCACCGATATTTCATACTGAGTTTTGCCGTCGGCTCTTGCAAGAGTAAAAAGTATGTGTCTGTAACCGTCCGGTATCCCTATTTGTTCACTGAAGTTTCTCAGTTTATCGTGAAAAAGCTTGGATATATCGCCCATGAGCATCATTGTGGGCATTTCTTCCGGCGCATGATGAGGTTTATGCGGTATTTTATTGTTTTTCTTCATATTTATAGTCATAACTTTCGCATCGCAAAAGTTTCCTTTCTGCGGAACTGTCCGCAAACAAGCAATAAATTCAGAATACGCTCCCGAATATCGCACCGATATTTTAGTTAGTTATCTAATTAAAAATATTGTACACCAAATCATGTTTTTTGTCAACAGCATATTTAAAAAGATTCTTGACACATAAAAAAAGTGAACCCTGCTTCCATACCGAGCGATAAAGAATCCGGATTCACCGTTTTTATAAATCATTCGTTTTTTAGTTTTTACGTTTTATCTGCCGCATTTTCCGAAGCCTTGCGGAATAACAGCACTGCCCGATATCTCAAACAAATAATCATGCGAATTTATAATATCGGCAAGCTCAAAAGAATTTGTCGGAAGAGTCTTTGTTTTAAGCAACGCCATTGCGCAATCCTCCTCATTATGAAAGTCGGAACCGCACGTTGTAATTTCAAAGCCGTTGTTGCGTGCATATTCGCAGGCAACGCCTACTCTTGAATTATTTTCGGGATGCAGATTGAATGTCTCCACACCGTCAAGATATTCTTTCGGCATTCTTATCATACCGTTTCTGAACGGGTGCGCCTGCACTATAACATTGTCGGGACGCTTCATGGCTTTGTAGAAATCGCCTAAAGTTTTATCCATATAATTTATGGATTCCTTTACAAAATCCTCGTCTATTCCGAATATAAGATAATCATTTCCGTTTTCCGCAAAAAAGCATATCTCCATACCGAGCAAAACATTAATATTCTCTTTCCTGCCCGCTTCGTACGCACGTCTGTATCCCTCAAGATATATGTCCGTCATTGAGTCCTTATTTGCGGCGCACTCATAAAAATAACTCGGTTCACAGTATCTGCCCACATGACGGATATGAAAATGATTGGTTATAACAATCGCATCGCAGCCCTTTTGTTTATACAGCTCAACCGTTCTTTCCGGAGATACATTGGCACATCCGCTTCCCGGATTCGTATGCGCATGAAGCTCGATTTTATATTTATAATCATTGATATTCATATATTACCCGTTCTTTGATAATTCAAAAATATTTGTTATTTATTTTCTTTGAACCCGAGCGGAATTATTATGCTGCCCGATATGTCAAACAGATAATCGTGAGATTTTATGATATCGGCAAGCTCAAAAGAATTTGTCGGGAGAGTTTTGGTACGTATCAAAGCAAGACCGTAGCTTGGTTCATCGTGAAAATCGGAACCGCACGTCGTAATTGCAAACTCATTATCACGTGCATACTCGCAGGCAACGCCCACTCTTGAATTGTGTTCCGGATGCAAATTGAATGTTTCCACACCGTCAAGATACTCTTTGGGCATTCTTGTCATTCCGTTTCTGAACGGATGCGCCTGTATTATCACATTATTCTCGTTTTTCATATCCTTGTAAAACTCCGCAAGCGTTCCGTTGAGATATTCCGATGCCTTCGAAACAAATTCATCATCAACGCCGAATACAAGATAATCGTTGCTGTTCTCAGTAAAACGTATCTCCATGCCGAGTATTACGTTAATTCCTTCTTTTCTGCCGATTTCACACGTCTGCCTGTATCCTGCAAGATATTTATCAACAAGAGTTTTTTTATCTTCAAAATTTTTATAATAGTAGCTCGGTTCAAAATGATTTGTTATAACAACCGCATCGCAGCCCGATTTTTTATGCACTGCCACCATCCTTTCCGGCGATACGGAACTGCATCCGCTTCCCGGATTTGTATGTGCATGAAGTTCTATCTTATACTTATAATCGTTTACGTTCATTGCTCAATACCTCTTTGCAAAATTTTCAATTATATCAAAAGCTTCCGATACCGCGCCGTCATCGCACGGATTCATCCACTTTATATTTTCCGTTCTCTTAAACCACGTTATCTGTCTTTTTGCGTAACGGCGTGAATTCATTTTTATTTTCTCAACAGCGTCGTCATAAGAAATTTTTCCGTCAATATATTCAAGCATTTCCTTATAACCTATTGCCTGCCCCGCTTGAGAAGCATCTCCCCGAAGCTTAAGCACGCCTGCCGAAATCAATTCACGCACTTCTTTTTCAAGAACGTTTTCCAGCATAACGTCTACTCTTCTGTTGATTCTGTCATAAAGAATGTCTCTGTCCCATTCCATTCCGAAAATCAATGCATCAAAAATGCTTTCGCGTTCCGCCGTCACCTGTTCCGACTTAGGCTTTCCCGTAAGCATATATATTTCAAGCGCCCTTACAACTCTTTTCACATTATTCGGATGTATTTGTTCGGCACTTACGGGATCAACCTTTTGCAGTTTCGCATACAAAAAATCAGCTCCGTATTTTTCGGCATCATCATAAAGCTGTTTTCTTAGCGAATCGTCAAACGATGCCTCCGACATATTATAAGAATACAGAAGCGAATTGAGATACAGTCCCGTGCCTCCGCACAAAACGGGCATCTTTCCGCGCAAATATATGTCATTTACCGTGCGGCGCGCAATACTTGCATAATCATTTGCATTGAACGGCTCATCGGGTTCAACCACATCAATCATGTGATGTTTTATTCCTTGCATTTCTTCGGGTGAAGGCTTTGCGGTGCCTATGCAGAGACGCTTATATATCTGCATGGAATCCATCGAAATAACTTCTCCGTCAAACCGTTTTGCAATTTCAACCGCAAACGCTGTTTTCCCCGACGCAGTAGGCCCCACAACCGCAATAAGCGGAGTTTTGCCGCATGAATTACTGTATTCTGCCAAATCTTTTTTCCATTTCTTTCTTGCTGATTGTTATGGCAATAGGTCTGCCATGCGGACACGTAAGCCCTTTAAGAGTTTTTACGGCATTTATTATAAATTTTATTTCTGCATCCGAAAGCTTCTGATTGCCTTTAACCGCGTGCTTGCATGCAGATTTCATCAATTCAGGGCAAACTATATCACGAACAACATTCTGTGCCGACATATTCTGCTTCATAAGCTCCACAGCTTCATTGAACACCGTTCTGAACGGCGCGCCGCAAACTACCGACGGAACGCCTCTTATTACACAGGCGTTATTTCCGAAAACCTCAATATCAAACCCCATCTGAGCAAAAGTTTCCGTGTTTTCGTTTATAATATCAACAACCGCAGGCTCCGCATCTATAACTTCCGGAATCAGAAGCTGCTGTACCGCAACCTTTTTATTCATAAAGTCCGCATAATATTTATCGTACAGAAATCTTTCGTGAGCAGCGTGCTGGTCAATAATACAGCACAAGTCGTCGCTCTGAATAAGTATATACGTATCCCACAGCACTCCGCATATATCAAAATTTACGTCAAATTCACGTTCTTCACGTGTATCTGCCGTCTTATGCTCTTCGTCAAGCGACTGTTGAACAGGCTTTACCTTTGCGTATTCCGGAACGGTCATATCAAAGTCCACTCTGTTCTCACGCAATATAAACCTGTCCGAAGCTGTTATCTCATTAAAACGTCTGATCGGAGCTTCTCTTGCGTCTTTTTCTTCCGCATTGTTTTTATTTTCGGATACAAGTTTTTCATTCTTATAAGTTTGAGCGGTATCCGACCCGGATTTATTCAGTACCGTTTCTTCCGAACCCGTTTTCTCGTTTTTACTGTATGTAAATTCATGAATCGGATTAAATATATTGTCGACCGTATCCTTTTTACCGATAACATTTTCTTCGGAATTGCCCGTGTCATCGTCGAACTTATCAGATAATTTTATCTCAACATCAGGTGCTTTTACAATTTTTACTTCCGATTTATATTCTTCATCCTCAAATTTCATTTCGGGCAAAACGTCGCCCGGCAAAAGTGCCTGCGAAACAGCGCTCATTACCGCGCTGAACACCGCTCTGCTGTTTGAAAATCTGACTTCGGTTTTCTGCGGATGAACATTTACATCCACTTCCGAGTAAGGCAGTCTGATATACAGCACGGCAAAAGGAAACCTATTTACCATAAGCTTTCCTTTGTATGCCTCATCAAGCGCCGCCGCAATAAGCGCGCTCTTTACGTATCTGCCGTTCACAAAAAACGACTGTTTCCTTCTGTTAAGCTGTGAATATGCAGGCTTGCAGACATAACCCGTAATTTCGATACCGTCAATTTCCTTGGATATCTGCACCAATTCGTCTTTTACCTGTTCTCCGTATACGGCGCATATTGCACTAAGCTCGTCTCCGTGAGCATCGGAGCGCATTTCCGTTCTTCCACCGTTTACAATCTTGAAAGAAATATTCGGGTTTGCCAATATAAATCTTGCACAAAGCTCAAGTATATTATTTGTTTCATGGCGCAATGATTTGAGGAATTTCCTTCTTGCAGGCGTATTGAAGAACAAATCGCTGACTTCTATCGTCGTTCCTCTCGGAAAGCCTACCTTTTTAACGGATTCACATTTTCCGCCCGCAATTATTATCTTTGTACCTATATCGCCCGTACTTGTAGTAAGTTCAACATGAGATACTTCGCTGATACTCGCCAGAGCTTCTCCCCTGAAGCCCATTGTGGAAATATGCTGCAAGTCTTCCGCAGAAGACACCTTGCTCGTGGCGTGGCGCAAAAATGCGGTATGTGCGTCGTCTTCATCCATGCCGCAACCGTTGTCGGTTATGCGTATGTATTCCGTTCCGCCCTTTGAGAACTCTACCGTAATCGATGTGCTTCCTGCGTCTATTGAATTTTCTACAAGTTCTTTTATAACGGAAGCCGGATTCTCAACCACTTCTCCGGCAGCTATCTGATTTATTACTCTGTCGTTAAGTAAATTAATCTTTCCCATCACGTATACTTTCTCTTGAGATCATCAAGTATAACCAGCGCTTCAAGCGCAGTTATTTTATCAGTATTCATTCTTCTCAGCTCATCTGCAAGCAGAACAGCTTTTTCGTTTTCCGGAGAATCCTTTATCTCCGGCTCACTGTTTATCTTTTGGCGCGCGGCATTATTTATATCATTATTTTCGAGCTGCTGAAGAATATCCTTTGCTCTTGACACGATAACATCCGGAATACCCGCAAGCTTTGCCACCTGTATTCCGTAGCTGTGAACAGCTTCACCCGGCACTATTTTTCTCAGAAACACTATATCATCATTATATTCTTTTGTTACAACATGATAATTTTTTATTCCGTACAATTTACTTTCAAGCTCCGTAAGCTCATGATAATGTGTTGCAAACAGTGTTTTGGCACCGAGAAGATGCGCGTCTGCCGCATATTCAACGACGGCCCATGCTATACTCAATCCGTCATATGTACTTGTGCCTCTTCCGACTTCATCAAATATAAGCAGACTGTTTTCGGTTGCATTATGCAGTATGCTCGCAACCTCGTTCATTTCAACCATAAATGTACTCTGTCCCTGCGATATATCGTCGGTAGCCCCCGCCCTTACAAATATGCGATCCGATATACACAAGTCCGCCGCCTCGCACGGAACAAAGCTTCCTATCTGCATCATAAAACATATCAATGCAGTCTGACGCATAAAAGTACTTTTTCCCGCCATATTCGGACCTGTTATTATTATGACCTTACTGTCGGCATTATCCAGATATGCGTCATTCGGCACAAAGCCTCCGTTCTGCATATTGCTTTCTATTACCGGATGTCTGCCGTTTTTTATATTTATTACGCCGTTTTTATTGATATGAGGACGTACATAATCGTTATCTCCGGCAATTTTCGCAAACGCATGCAGACAATCTATAACAGCCACGGCATTGGACAAATCCTGAAGACGTTTTGCCTCATCCGCAATGTCTATGCGCACCATATTGAAAATTTCTGTTTCTATCTTATATATTTTGCTTTCCGCATTAAGCATAAGCTCCTCAAGCTCTTTAAGCTTGGGGGTAACATATCTTTCGGAATTTGCAAGCGTCTGACGTCTTATAAAATCACTCGGAACAAGCTCTTTATATGAGTTCGTAACATCAATATAGTAACCGAACACTTTATTGAATCCTATTTTGAGATCCTTTATGCCTGTTCTTTCTCTTTCTTCCTGCTCCAGAGCAAGTATCCATGACGAGCCGTTTGTCATGACGGATCTCAGCTTGTCAAGTTCCTCACTGTATCCGGATTTTATTATGCCGCCTTCCTTCATTGTAAGCGGCGGACAATCCGAAATAGTATTCCTTATAAGTGATGAAACATCATTCAATGTATCGATATCTTTTATTGATTCCGATATAAGCGTCGATTTGAACTCTGACAATATTCCTTTTATTTTCGGCATAAGCTCAAGGCTGTCCCGCAAAGATATCATATCCCTTGCAGTTGCGGTGCCTGCCGTAATTCTTGATGTAATACGTTCTATATCCTTAAAATCCGTCAGCGCTTCACTGAGCTCTTCCAGTTTGGATTTTTTCGTAAAAAGTTCTTCAACCGCATCAAGTCTTGCTTCAATAGCAAAATACTGTACAAGAGGCTCGCACATCCAGCGTCTGAGCATTCTTGCGCCGGGAGACGTTTTTGTTTTATCCAGAAGTCCGAGTAAAGACCCTTTTTTACCTTTTGTGCGTATATTTTCCGTCAATTCAAGATTTCTTTTGGAAAACGAATCCATATACATAGAATCCGACGAATGTTTTACTTTAATTGAAGTAATCTGCTTTACAGAACTGCGTTGAGTTTCATAGAGATATTCCATAAGCGCCCCTGCCGCGATAATTACTTCCGGTATATTTTCTATTCCGAATCCGTTCAGACTGCTTGCCTGAAAATGCCTCGTAAGCTTTGCATATGCATTTTTATACGAAAAACACCAGTCATAATAAGGAGTCGAGTATATATTCCGAACGGCGTCCTTGACTTCGCTCAAAGACTTATCTTCAAAGTTTGCCGTATTATAAACAATTTCATTCGGAGACACACTGTTAAGCTCGTTTTTAAAATTTGAGGCAACATCATCGCCCTCTATCAGACGCACATAAAATTCACCCGTGGAAATATCTGCGTAAGCCGTACCTATTTTGTGATGGTCTGCAAACACGCACATTATATAATTGTTTTTGTCCTCCTGAAGCATCGACTGTTCCGTAAGCGTTCCGGGAGTAATAATTTTCGTTATATCTCTTGCAACAAGACCTTTTGCCGTTGCCGGATCCTCAATCTGCTCACATATAGCAACCTTATATCCCTTATCTATCAGCTTCGCAATGTACTTTTCCACGGAATGATACGGTATGCCGCACATTGGCGCGCGCTCCTGCAATCCGCAGTCTTTGCCTGTAAGCGTAAGCTCCAGCTCCTTTGAAGCAATTACCGCATCGTCAAAAAACATTTCATAGAAATCACCCAGTCTGTAAAACAGCAGTGAATCTCTGTTTTTTTCTTTCGTTTCTATGTATTGCTTCATCATAGGAGTTACTTTATCTTTAATTTCGTTAAAATCTGTCGCCATATCAACACTCCGCACTTCAATCAAACCGGTTCTCCGCCCAATGTAACGGAAACCGAATTATTTATTTTCACATCAAGCAATTTTCCGCTTGTATCTTCATCGCAAACAAAATAAACCTTTTTATTTGTTCTCGTTCTTCCCATTTGCTTTGATTTATCCGCCGCGTCCGCGTCATCCTCCGAAACCTTGCCCTCCGAAAGAATTTCAACCGTTTTTCCCACATACTCAGAACTTATCATCGCACTTATCCGATTCTGTTTTGCTATAAGCGTATTGAGACGTTCTTTCTTCACCGAATCGGGTATCTGATTGTCCATAACCGCCGCTTTTGTGCCGTTTCGCGGAGAATACGCAAACATAAACGCAAACGAAAAACCGATTTCATCAACCGCATCCAATGTCAGTTTGAAGTCATCGTCGGTTTCACCCGGAAATCCGACTATAATATCGGTAGAAAGCTCAATTTTCGGCTGCACTTTACGGAGCTTTTCTACAATATCTTTATATTTCCGATAATCGTACCGACGGTTCATTGCTTCAAGTATCCTGTCGCTTCCCGATTGAATGGGTAGATGCAGATGTTCGCAAAGCTTTTCGCAGTCACCGAACGCGTCTATAAGCTCGTCCGATATATCTTTAGGATGCGACGTCATAAAACGTATACGCTCTATTCCGTTTATCTTATTTATCTCTCTTATCAGTCTTGCAAAAGAATAATCCAGCTCTTTACCGTAAGAATTTACGTTCTGTCCGAGAAGTGTTATTTCTTTTGTTCCGTTTGCAGCCAGATTCTCAACATCTCTGAGTATGGCGTCCGGCATCCTGCTTCTTTCCCTGCCCCTTACATACGGCACTATACAGTATGTACAGAAATTGTTGCAGCCGTACATTATATTCAAAAACGACGTTACGCTTTTTGCTCTCATAACGGGAGCGTTTTCCAAAACAGTATTGTCATTTTCATCATGATACAATGTACGTCTTTTCTTTGAATCATGCTCCGTAAGCGCACGCAATACCGCGCCCGGAAGCTTATCCGCACAATTTGTACCCAATATTATATCCACATGGGGAAATTTCGCCTTTATCTTTTTTGCAAAATCGTTTTGCTGTGTCATGCAACCAAGTATGCCTATTATAAGCGACGGATTTTTAATCTTAAGTTCTTTCAAAGTCCCTAAAAGTCCAAGGGTTCTCTGTTCGGCATGATCTCTTATGCAGCACGTATTAACAAGAATAATATCTGCATCCTTTTCCTTTGCAAGCTTTAATGCGTATGTAAATGCCTTTGGATCTTCAGGGTTAGGATAGTCAAGAGTCGTAAAATCAGGATCCGGATTTTCCTGTTCCTTAACTACATATACATTTTCAAATCCTAATTCTTTTAATAATCTTGATGTTACTGTATTTCCAGTTCCATG
>CAJLXE010000014.1 GCA_905210525.1 uncultured Clostridia bacterium
GCTCCGGCGTTGTTGTAAAGATTATTGAATAATATTTGCTGAACAGCAAAAGGGAACTTTGCAAAAAGTTCCCTTTTTTTATTTTATTCTTCTTCCTCACGTCGACGTTCTTCCTCTACGTTGTTATTAACCTGATTACAGCACGGACAAAGTTCCCTTGTCTATCCTTATTTTGCATATACTTTTTGTGCAGTTCTGTTTCTTGAGATAAATAAACCATATCATATTCTGCCATTTGTAAAGCATCAGAAATATAAAAACGGTTGCAAATATCACTACTTGCAACCCATTTTAGTATGTTTGATTATTTTGTACATTTTATCCACATTAAAAGTATGCAAATTTTGAACTTTTTATAAATATCCAAAACAAAAATGCAAATTAAGTGCCAACACGACGTAACAACCGTCGGCACGACTGATTGATTGCCGCATACATCATACTCAGCACGCACGTGCAGAGCTGTTCTTATGCCAAAGGCAGTCTTTATTTTTTATTATAAAATCGTATATTATATCGTCTATCGCGTCATGCCCCTTTGGCGTGGGATGAAGTCCGTCGCAACAAATAAGCGATTTGTATTGATGCGATACAAGAAATTCATTCCGCACATCAAGCATTTTGCAACCGGTCTCCTGCGCAATTTTTTCTACTGTAAGATTATAGTACTCCTGCCAGCGATACAGCATGGAAATATCGCCCAAAAACGTCATTATGTTGTCATAACTTTTTCCAGCGCTTATCCATTGCATATATTTATCCGCGTCAATCGGCACAAGATTGGATATAACAACCGTTGCACCCATTCTCTTTACCTTTTCTATGATACTGCGGTACGCCGAAGCAAACATATTATTTACCGTTTTGGGAATATGCTTTCCCAACGGATCATCGGAAACCGCTTTCCAATCAAAATCGCTGTCGTTTCCCCCAAATTCAAACAGCACTGCGGTATCACCGTCAATTTCCTGCGCCTTTCTGTCAAGTATCTGCTCTATTTTCCATACCGTAGCTCCCATTTTACAGCAGTTTTGGGTTGTTATTCCCTCTGCGGCAAGCTTATCCGCATAATTATGCTCGCATATAATATATTTCTTTTTTTCTTCCGAATAAGTAACACCTTTGAATATAGAATCTCCGAATATCATTAACTTGTTCATTGAATCCTCCGTTTCCTGCCACCGTATCTTTTCGGGCAAATTGATTATATTTATATATTCACCATGTAATTTTATTATATACAACTTGCGTTAAAATTGCACCCTAAATGTCCAAAATCAAACGCTAATACGACGCGACACGCTCTCTACTTACAGTAGAAGCCCCCTCTCTGCAAAAGAGAGTATTGATTTTTACGGATTTATGTTGTATAATTACCTTACGGTAAAATTTTATGGGAGGGCGGATGATTTGAACGAGCTCAAACAAATAATAGGCAAAAATATTATAGAACTGCGTAAAAGCAACAGCATGACTCAGGCGGAACTTGCTGAAAAAATAAACTATTCCGATAAAGCGGTTTCAAAATGGGAATGCGGCGACGCCATGCCCGACGTAGGCGTTCTTAAACATCTTGCCGATATGCTCGGTGTTACGGTCGATTATTTGCTGAATGAAAATCATGAAGAACAACCGCCCGCACAAAGCGAATCATATGCACGCAAAAAAAATAAACTGATAATCACATTCTTGTCGGCAACCCTTGTGTGGCTTATCGCGACACTTATATTTACAATAGTCAATATCTGTGCTCCCGGCACCGGATATACCGGATTTGTGTTCATATATGCCGTGCCCGTAACAATGATTGTATTCCTTGTTTTCAACTCTTTATGGGGCAAACAACGCAGGAACTTCATCATAATAACTGCGCTCATATGGACAAGTCTTGCTTCATTGTATTTCGTATTCTTTGAATATAACATATGGCTCGTATTCACTCTCGGTATACCCGCTCAGATAATTGTTCTTCTTTGGTCACGGTTAAAAAAAATACAATAAATCATATCAAATAAAAAAGGAAGGGTAACAACATATGAATATTACAGATACAGAAAAACGAACCGATTGGCTTTGCAAAAGCAAATACGGCGTGTTTTTCCATTATTTATACGACATCAAAAGCATGAAAAGCTTTGACGCCGAAGCTTTTGCTTCAAACGTATCCCGTACAGGCGCAGGATATGCCGTCATTACACTCGGACAAAACAGCGGAATTTACTGCGGTCCGAACACTACATATGAAGCTTTGACAGGCAACGAAAAAGGTTCAAAATGTTTTGAGGGTAATATTCCTATGCAAGTAGCAAACGCACTTAAGCCTTACGGAATAAAGCTCATGCTCTATTTGCCGAGTCATCCGCCGTCTGCCGATAACGACGCCTCAAAAGCACTGGGTTTGGATCAAAAAGCGCGTCCCGATTGGAACATGAATGACAAAACTGCAAAAAACTGGAGTCTCGTAATTAAAGATTGGTCCGAACATTACGGCAAAAACATAAGCGGATGGTGGTTTGACGGATTCTATCCGTTCATAGGTATGAACAATAACCATGCAAAGCTGTACCGCGAAGCAGTTCTTTCCGGAAACAGCGAATCCATACTTGCGCTTAACCAAGGCGTTGTGCCTACCGTTTACCCTGCCAACGAATACTGCGATTATACAGCAGGCGAATTCAACGAATTTGAAGCACTTCCCGAACAGCGCTTTGCCGACGGTGCACAATGGCACGTTTTATCTTTCCTCGGAAAAGATTGGTGCGACCCGTCAGCCAAATATGACGGAGATTTTCTGGCATCTTACATATCAAAGGCAAACGACAAAGGCGGCGTTGTCACTGTTGAAATGCACATTGAACCCGACGGAACATTCTCAAGTGAACAGTTTGACGTCATGAAACACATTTGCGGTAAAATCAGAGTATAAAACAAAACGGCAGATTACGTTTTCGCAGAAGCTTAAAAGCGTATTTGCCGACCGTGAATAAATTTCTGTGATATTTATTTCTCAGCAAAATAAAATTTTAAGAATTTACACAAAAAACTCCTGAAAAATAAGCTTTTCAGCCTAATTTCAGGAGTTTTTGTTTAAGCTTTCAATGTGTAATCGGTTTTGCCGATGTTCGTTTTACCGTAATATCACAAAAACAAATTACTTTTTCATAGTAGATTTTGCTTTATGGCACATACCCGCCGACGGGCAATTTTTACAGTTGCAGCCGCACGAATTTTTTCCCTGTTTTCTGTCGGAATACATCTTGACTACAGCAAATGCCGCCGCACCTGCCACCAAAATCAAAACCAATATTGTTCCCCAATTTTCAGACAAGAACCTGAGCATGCACTGCCACCTCCTCAAACAAAATCCATTTTACGGTCTTATGCTTATTTTATTGCACAAGTACTCGCTTTATGCTTTGATTTTTGCTGTGAGCTTATTGCTTTCCTTATAAGGACGGAAAAGCATATACGCTATTGCAGCCACAAATATGATCGCAAATATAATTCCTATAACATTGCCGCTGCCTGTAAACATCATACCAAGCTGATATACTATAAGCGATATAACATAAGCAAATCCGCACTGGTACGCTATTGCAAACCAAGTCCACTTAGCATTGTTCATTTCACGCTTCATAGCACCGATTGCCGCAAAGCAAGGAGCGCACAAAAGGTTGAATATCAAGAAGGAGTAAGCCGCAAGCTTTGTCATACCTTCAAAATCAAGTACACCGAATACGCCTACAACTTCTTCTTTTGCTACCAGACCCATAATAGTAGCTATTGTAGCTTTTATGTTACCGAATCCGAGCGGTGCAAATATCCAGCATATTGCATTGCCGATTATGCCAAGGATACTGTTTTCAAGATCCATCTCTACATCAAACATAAACTTACCGTCAACAACGCCCAACTTGGAGCCTGCCCAAATGATGATTGAAGAAAGAAGTATGATTGTACCTGCTTTTCTGATGAAGGAGCTTGCTCTCTCCCACATCGATCTCATTATATTTGAGAATGTCGGCCAGTGATAAGCCGGGAGCTCCATAACAAACGGAGCCGGTTCTCCTGAGAACATCTTCGTCTTTTTAAGCATAATACCCGAAATTACGATTGCCGCAACACCGAGGAAATATGCGCTCGGAGCAACCCACCATGCATTGCCGAACAATGCCGCAGCTATAAGAGCTATTATAGGAAGCTTAGCGCCGCACGGTATAAATGTTGTCGTCATTATTGTCATACGTCTGTCACGTTCATTTTCAATCGTTCTGGAAGCCATGATTCCCGGAACGCCGCAGCCTGTACCGATAAGCATAGGTATGAACGATTTGCCGGAAAGTCCGAACTTACGGAATATACGGTCCATGATAAACGCGATTCTTGCCATGTAACCGCAAGCTTCAAGGAAAGCAAGGAATATGAACAGGACAAGCATCTGAGGTACAAAGCCGAGTACCGCGCCTACACCGCCTACAATACCGTCAAGTATAAGACTCTTAAGCCATTCTGAACAATTTATCGCATCCAACCCTTTTTCTACAAGAACCGGTACGCCCGGCACCCATATTCCGAATTCGGATGTATCCGGTGCACCTTCCATTGCCGCATCGATTATCTCCGATATATCATAACCCGCTTCTGCAAGAGAATCTCCGTATGTACCGTAAGCTTCATCAAAAGCGCCGAAATCTTCGTCTTCAATCGCGCCCTTTATGTCTTCGGCACCTATAACTCCCGCTTCAGCCGCATCGTCAACAATCTTTTTAAGATCATCTGTCCAGATGTTTTCTTTAGCATAATCGGTTATAGCATCGTCATATTCGGAATTACCTATGCCAAGCAAATGCCAGCCGTCTCCGAAAAGCCCGTCATTTGCCCAGTCCGTTGCCCAAGAACCTATTGTCGATACCGATATATAATATACAACAAACATTACAGCAACAAATATCGGCAACGCTGCCCATCTGTTTGTAACAACACGGTCTATCTTGTCCGATGTTGAAAGTTTGCCTGTATTTTTCTTTTTATAGCAGCTCTTCATTACCGAAGCTATATATACATATCTTTCATTAGTGATAATACTTTCGGAATCGTCGTCAAGCTCGGTTTCGGCATTGTGTATATCCGCCTCAATATGATCTGCAAGAGTTTTGTCAAGCTTAAGAGTCTCAAGAACCTTATCATCTCTCTCGAATATCTTAATTGCATACCATCTCTGCTGTTCTTCGGGCATATTGTGCAACGCCGCCTCTTCAATATGTGCTATTGCGTGCTCAACTATTCCCGAGAATCTGTGCTGCGGAACGGTTTTGCCGTTTTGTGCCGCTTCAACCGCAGCCTGTGCCGCTGTCATAATTCCGGTTCCCTTAAGAGCCGATATTTCAACAACCTTACATCCAAGCTGTGAAGAAAGCTCTTCAATATTGATCTTGTCGCCGTTCTTTTTTACAACGTCCATCATGTTGATGGCAATTACAACCGGTATACCTATCTCTGTAAGCTGTGTAGTAAGATACAGGTTTCTCTCAAGGTTTGTTCCGTCAACAATATTAAGAATTGCATCCGGGCGCTCACCCAAAAGATAATTTCTTGCCACAACTTCTTCAAGAGTGTAAGGTGAAAGGGAATATATACCCGGCAGATCGACTACCGTAACATCATTGTATTTTTTGAGCTTTCCCTCTTTCTTTTCTACCGTAACTCCCGGCCAGTTGCCCACAAACTGATTAGACCCGGTCAAAGCGTTAAACAGTGTTGTTTTACCGCTGTTCGGATTGCCCGCAAGGGCTATTCTGATACTCATTTTTGTCCTCCATTCTTTCCCTCGGATATCAGCCGAGACATAATTTACATACCGTACATTAAATCATAAGGCTTTCAGCCTATTTCTATCATTTCCGCGTCAGCTTTTCTGAGTGAAAGCTCGTATCCTCTTACCGTAACTTCAACCGGATCTCCCAAAGGTGCAACTTTTCTTACGTGAATTTCAACACCCTTTGTAATACCCATATCCATTATTCTTCTCTTTACGGCGCCTTCACCGTGGAGCTTTACGACCGTTACCGTATCGCCGATCTTCGCTTCTCGCAACGTTTTCATAGCAATCCTCCATATTTATTATTTAATTTTTTAAAAATCAATAAACTGCTCAAATCATTATCTTGCCTGCCATTTCACGGCTTATGGCAACTCGCGAATCCTTTACGTTAACTATCAGGTTTCCGCCTATCTCAGATACAATGCTCACAACGCCCCCCGGAACAAACCCCAAGTCCGCAAGATGCTGTTTCAATTCCTGAGAACCGCCTACTTTAATTATTATATTTTCATCTCCGGGATTTGCAAAAATCAACGGCATCACTTTTATCTCCTCTTTTCGTGGTAAGTTTAAGCTAACTTATAGTCAGAAAAAACGGTTAGCCCTTTCTAACCGTAAATATTCTACCACAAACGTATTGCATTGTCAATAGATTTTTTAAAAAAATTATTCATTTTTATCGGAAATTTATACAATAAAAGCCGTTTTTATCCAAATATCTTTCTTTTTGCGCCGCATTTTCCGCCAAACGGCAATCTCCGGATTCAGTCGTCAGATTTTTCTTTTCTCAGTCTGATTTTATTTGTTGCATTAATTCTTATGTCTTCGGAATTATAGGCATAATGCTTGCGCGTTGTATTCACATCCTTATGTCCGAGTACGGTTGCCACAAGATAAATATCACCCGTTTCCTGATATAAATTCGTTCCGAACGTACTGCGCAGCTTATGCGGAGTAATATGCTTTAAGGGAGTTACTATTCCCGCGTATTTTTTCACAAGTTTCTGGACCGCTCTGTTTGATATTCTTCTGTTTTGTCCGCTCAGAAACAGCGCATTTTCGTCACCCTCCTCAGCCTTGAGGTTCTTTCTTACCTCCATATAATTGTTGAGAGCTTGTTCAACTTCATCACCGTAATAAACTATATCCTGCTTCTGACCCTTGCGCGTTATAAGAACCGCACGTTCGGCAGCATCAATATCGTTTATATTTATTCCCGTACACTCGCTGATACGTATGCCCGTACCGAGAAAAAGCGTAAGTATCGCCACATCGCGTGCAACAAGCGGAGTATTGTAAAGCTTCTGCCGCTTAGTCTGTCCTTCGCCCGATTCCACGGCGTCAAGCAGATTTGCCACCTCCGCCGGGTCAAGCCTTATTATCGCACGATCGCGTTTCTTCGGTTTTTCCACAAATTCAACCGGATTTTTTTCAATCAGTTTTTTACGCAGAAAATACCTGTACATCGAGCTTATTGCGGAAAGCTTTCTTGATTTTGCCTGAATATCGTTATAGCGGTCTATTTCGTTTCCGTCTTCAGTTTCACAAACGTAATCCGTTACATAAAACAAAAAACGTTCTATTTCTTCCGCAGTAACATTATCGAGCATTTTAACCGTAAAATCGGAAAGCTCGATTCCCGCAAAGGCTTCTGTTTCTGTTTTCAGAAAATTAAAGAATATACCGAGATCCCTTGCATAATTGATTCTTGTAAGTTCAGTTGTTTTTTGCGCTATACCTATAAAATAATCCTTGCAGAACGGTGGCAGATTTCCGAGCAGATTTTCAAATTCATCACGGTTTCCGCGTTTGCTCTGTGCGGCGGCAGATTTCGTTGCGGCTGCATTTTTAGGGATATTTTTAATAATCTGATGCAGGTTCGCATATGCAATGCGCTTGTTCCCCGACGTGATAAAAAGTGCGTCTTTGTCATCGCCCGAAACCTGTATTGATTTTCTGTACCCTATATATGCTTCAATCACCTCTCCCGCCGGGTCTGTGTACTTCACAATGCGTCTGCCGCGTCTTCCGGAAACATTTATTTCGCATTTTTCCGTATTTATATCACCTATATCAAGTCTGAGGCATTCGCTCGCCGTAATATCCGTGTTTGTCCACAATGCAAGAAGCGCCTCTTTTCTCAACGAAGCGCCCCCTTCACGTAAAGTTTTTTTCGGGCAGGCATCTTCGGAAATCAATTCACTCTTTATCATATCATCTCTCATAACAGATTCCCCCACCGATAAAATTTTCCCTTTTCCCGTATTGTCCGATACACAATCGATGTTATCCGCAGTTTCTCATGTAATAAAACAGCACCTGTTGTGCGTATCCCGCATATTTCGGGAAATGTTCTTCGGCAAATTTCTCTATTTTCTTAACAGGAACCGTCTTTGCATCGTCAATTCCCATATACAGTCCGCATATGACCTTTCTCACCCATACGTCCACCGGAAAGGCTTCCTCCATGCCCACAGAAAACAGCAGTATGCAATCAGCTACCTTTGCGCCCACGCCATAAAGAGTCATCATATATTTTTTTGCCTCTTTATACGGCAAAGAATACAGTTTGTCAGTATCAAATTCTCCCGACGCAAAAGCTTCGGCTGTCTTTTTTATATAAACATCTCTGTATCCCGCGCCGCACGAGTGTATGTCCTCCGTATCCGCACGGCAAAGCTGTTCCGGTGTTGGAAAAGCATACAGTTCCTCGTCACCGTAATCAAGCCGCGCTCCGAATTTTGCCGAAAGCTTTTCGATTATACCCGATATACGCGGAATATTATTGTTTGCGGAGATTATAAACGAAATCGTCGTTTCCCATAAAGGCTGATGCATTATACGTATTCCCGAACAATATTCAAGCGCCTTTGAAACATTTTCGTCATACGAAAGAGCGTTTCTTACCGAGGC
This sequence comes from uncultured Clostridia bacterium, assembly GCA_905210525.1. Lineage (GTDB taxonomy): Bacteria > Bacillota > Clostridia > HGM11327 > HGM11327 > SIG351. The sequence continues at coordinate 8,735 of CAJLXE010000014.1, forward strand.
ATAATCTGTATCAAGCGCAAAATAATCCCTCCAGAATCCGTCAAAAGCATCCGAATCGGTATCATGAAACGTAACAACGTCCTCATTCTGAGAAACATAACATATTTTATCGCCTACAATTCCGCGGAATCCGTCTTTATACGGTTTCCAGCGGAAAGTCTGCCCCGATTGAAGCGTATCTGCCAGAGAAAACACATCCGACATCTTTACTTTTATATCATTTTTGTATCTGCCGGTCTCATAAAGCATAAAATCACCGTACCCTTGCATTTATCGGAATATCGCCCGATATTACCGTCTTTTTCTTTTGTTTTTTGACTCCGGCTGCTCTTCTTCTTTCAGATATTTCTTTTTCATCTGAAAAAACGTTATAGCGCACGCCGCAAGTACAGAGCCTACTAATGCAACTATAATTATTGCCGTCCAGTTAAAGCCTTTAACGCTTTCCGGTATAAGCATAAGCGAATATGTAATTCCGTCAAACATTGTGAAAATTTCCTCACTCCATATATTTTTTTATGTTGCGGTAAGAAATATCTTCAACCATCTTTATAAGCATTTCTTTATTGTACGGATATTCGCCGTTTTCCACCCACGTTCCCATAACATTGCAGAGTATTCTTCTGAAATATTCGTGCCGTGTGTAGGAAAGGAAGCTTCTTGAATCGGTAAGCATACCTATAAATCCGGACAAAACGCCGATGTTTGCAAGCGTTTTTATCTGGAGCTCCATGCCGTCCCTGTGGTCATTGAACCACCATGCCGAACCGAACTGCATTTTCGGTACGCATCCCTTTGACTGGAAATTACCGAGCATAGAACACAAAACGTAATTATCCTTTGGATTGAGCGCATAAAGAACGGTTTTAGGAAGCATATCGTTTTTATCGAGCGCGTCAAGCAAACGCGAAAGAGGCTCGGCAATATTCGGATCATTTATCGAATCAAAGCCTGCATCCGCGCCTATCGATGCAAACATACGTGAATTATTGTTACGCATTACGGATATGTGAAGCTGCATTGCCCAATTTCTCTTTGCGTATTCTTCGCCGAGGAACAGCATCATGTGAGTTCTGTAACAATCCGCTTCATATGCGGTTATCTGCTTTCCGTCAAGCTTTCTGTGCAGTATTTCATCCGCAAAATCCTCATCGCACGGTCTGTACGGCACCGTATCGACAGACTGGTCTGCGAATCTGCATCCCATTGAATCAAAAAGATCCATTCTCTTAACAAGCATTTGCTTGAGTTCGGCTATATCGGACGGCACCTTGCCTTCGCAATTTTTTATCTTGTCCATATACGGAATAAACGTATCCTTATGAATGTTGATAAGATTGTCCGTTCTGAATGCGGGAAGAACTTTTGTCGCAAACGATGCGTCTTTCGCAACAGCTCCGTGATACTCAAGCGTATCGAAAGGATCATCCGTAGTACATATAACCTCAACGTTACTTGCTTTTATGAGAGAACGCGCACTGAATCCGGGAGACGCTATCTTTTCATTTGCCGCGTCCCATATGTATTTTGCATTCTGAGGACATATTTCTTTATCTATATCAAAATAACGTTTCAATTCAAGATACGTCCAGTGAAAAAGCGGATTGCCTATAAGCTGAGGTACAACCTCCGTCCACGCGCGGAATTTATCATAATCATCCGCGTCGCCTGTTATAAACTTCTCATCCGTACCAAACCACCGCATCGCTCTCCACTTATAGTGGTCTGCGCCGAGCCATACCTGCGTTATATTGTCATACCGTCTGTCGGAAGCGATTTCCTCAGGACTTAAATGGCAGTGATAGTCTATTATGGGCATTTTTGAAGCATAAGAAAACAGTTCCTCAGCCACTTTGTTGTCAAGCATAAAATTGTCATCAAGAAATTTTTTCACCTTTGTTTTCTCCCTTTATAATTTTGTTCACAGCTTCCTCTGTGCCGTCAACCGTTACCGTATAATAATTGTCGTATATAACATATCCGGGTTTTGCTCCGCCGGGTTTATGAACATACTTTCTGAAGCAATAATCCACCGGAATTTTCGTAGCGCCTCTTGCGCTGCTGTTGTACGCCGCAAGAACTGCAGCCTCTATAATGCAGTTTTCGGGCATTTCTCCGTTACATTTCAGTATGACATGGGATGCCGCTATATTTTTTGCATGAAGCCATATATCAGAATCCTCAGCCATTCTGTGGGTAAGATATTCGTTTTGTCTGTTGTTTCTTCCTACATATACGTCTCTGCCCGCGCTCGTTGTAAAATGTGCCGGAGAAGTTGCGGAAGGCTTATCGTTTGCACGTTTTTTTGCCTTTGAAGTATGCTTTATATACCCGAGCTTTGTAAGCTCCGCGGTTATCTCGTCTATTTCGCGTATATCCGTACAAAATTCCGTATTGTAAAGCTGGTTTTTAAGGTACTCCGCTTCGACGCGCGTTTCTTCGAGCTGTTTTGTTATTTCGGCAAAAGCATTTTTGCCCTTTGTATAACGCTTATAATACCGCTGTATATTTTCCGACGGAGTAAGCTCCTTTTTCAGCGGAATATCCATATCGGCGTAGTCCTCGGAATAATAATTCCGCACCGTAACCTTATCCATTCCCTTTGAAAGCAAATATATATTTGCCGTAAGAAGTTCCCCGTACAAGCGGTTTTTATCGTTATCCTTTACGGCTTCAAGCTCCTTTTCAAGAATCGCCGTCTTTTTTTCGGCACGGGCAATGCCGTTACGCAATATTTTCATTATATTTGCGGCATACTGTCTGAGTTTATTCTGAAGATCCCTTGAAGCGTAAAAGTTATCCAGCAGTTCGCTCGGAGACTGCCACTCTGTAAACTCCGAATCAATGCTCTCATATTTATACGGGAGCATATCAAGTTTGCCCTTTGCGTTTACATATGTAACGGGCTTGGACGATTTTATCCTTTCAAAAAAAGATTTCAGCGGATTGCCTCCGGTTTTGAGTGCGCAAAGCATCAATTCTTTTCCGGTAGGTATTGAAATTCCGCAGAAATTATCGCAATAAAAATTTTCCGTTTCGGCGTCCGAATACAGCGGAACGGTTTCCTCCGTACACAATCGCGGATCACGCTTATCGGACTGCGGCGGTTTTTCGTACATAAGCCCCGGAAACAGCTCTCGTACCGAGCTCATATCCGAGCTTACGCGCCTTATGCAGTCAAATATTCTGCCGTCCGCGTCGGTAAGAATTATGTTGCTGTATTTGCCCATCATTTCTATTATGAGCTTTTTGTGCGTTATATCCTGAAGATCATTTTTTGTCTGAATTGTTATTTCGGCTATTCTGTCAAAGTCGGGCTGACTTATATCAACTATTCTTCCGCCCGTTATATGCTTTCTGAGCAGCATACAGAACGGCGGCGGCACTTCCGGATTTTTCTTCGGAAGCTCGGTAAGCTGTATTCTCGGTGCCGACGGCGACGATGACAGCAGCAGTCTTACGCCCTTGCTGTTTGTATGCAGCTGTAATATTATTTCATCCGTTTCCGGTTGAAGAACCTTTTCTATTCTTGCGCCCATAACGGTATTGCTGAGTTCGTTTATTACCGAATCAAGGAAAGCTCCGTCAAACGCCACCTGATTTTACCATGCCTTTCATGTTGATTTTGAATCTGTTCTTAAATTACAAAGCATGAAAAATGTCCGCAGGCATCTTTCATGCAGTTTTGTAATATTTATACGGTTTTGAGTCAGACCGATAAGCCGGGTTCTGTCGTGAACGGTCATCTATCCAGGCATACCGTCTCCGATATGCTCAAGCGGTGTTTAAGACGCGACGGGCAGCCGCATAGTGTCTTGTATACCTTGCTTCGGGTGGGGTTTACAGAGCCGCCTGCGTTACCGCAAGCGCGGTAAGCTCTTACCTTGCCTTTCCACCATCGCCGGAAAAATCCGGCAGTCTATTTCTGTTGCACTTTCCTTAAAGTCGCCTTCACCGGTAATTAGCCGGCACCCTTGCCCTGTGAAGCCCGGACTTTCCTCATGTACGTTTCCGTACCCGCGACCGTTTAGTCTGCTCAAAACCTGTATTTTTATTCTGCCGTGTAAAGAAGCGCTCCGCAGTTTTCGCACTCAACGAATATTTCCGAAGCAGCCTTTTTCTTTACTATATTGGATATGGACATATTGCAGCCTCTGCAGGAATCTCCCGTGAGTTCAAAGAGAGGCGGTCTATTAAGCTTGGATTCCGCCGACTTATAACGTCTCAGAAGCACTGCGTCAACATTTTTTTCGATTTCCCCCGCCGACTTCTTTTCTGCATTTATTTTTACGTCTATTTCCGCAACAAGCTTATCGTATTCCGGTTTAAGTTTGTCGTACGTCTGCTTGCGCTGTGTTATATTCCTGCCTATTTCAGCCGCCATCTTTGAGGCCTTTTCAAGCTGTTTCTTTATCTTTTCAAGCTCCGCATTTTTCTTCTCGGCACAATGACGCACCGAAGTTATTCCCGACATCATCTGTTCGATTTCATTCATTGGGGCGTCGTCACCGACTTCCGTAAACTTTTTCTGCACCGAGTCATATTTTTTCAGACACTGCTCATACAGCTTTTCCAATTCACCGCAATCCCTTTCCATTTTGACAACAACATTTTCCGTTCGTGAATACATATCCTGCATAGAATTGACTTCGGCAATAATTTCCGAAAGCTGTTTCCTTACGGGCAGCTTTTTCTTTTCGTTCTCGTAGCCTATAATTTTTGTTTCTATTGATTGTATTTTTAGTAGCAGTTCTAATTGTGGATTCATATATTTTACCTTTTGTCACTCCCCAAATGACATCTTTCTTTAGTATTAAGGTAAAAAAGCACTGATTCATTTCCAAAACGGTATAAAAGGTGCTAATATCACTCTTACATTATATTTTACACCATTTAAATGATTTTGTAAAGTATCTTTTAAAATATTTACCGCCCGCTGTTCCGAAAGCTGATGAGACAGCAGCATTACGTCAAGTCCCATCCTTTTTGCGTCCAGCGCGGTATGGTAATTCACCTCTCCTGTAATAAAAATATCTGCTTTATACCTTATTGCCTGTTCAATACAGCTTCCGCCCGCTCCCGCGCACGAAAATACCGTATTTATAATCTTTGAATCTTCGGCTGTGGTTACAATACCGCCGCCGAATTTTTTCTCAAGCCTTGTCCTGAGTTCGCCCGCGCTTATTCCGCCGAGCTTTCCAGTTCTTCCGAACCCGCCGCAATTTTCGGCAGGCAAAATATCCGTCATGCCTATATCATGTGCAAGTACATCGTCACAGCCGCCGTTTGCCTTGTCAAAATTGGTATGCGCACAATAAAGCGCCGTGCCGCACGAAACAAGCCTGTACACAAGCGAGCCTACGGGTGTTTCCGTCGTTACCGATTTAATCGGCAAAAATATAAGCGGATGATGTGTTATTATAAGATTACAACCGTTTTTTACGGCAAAATCTATCACCGCGCCGTCAACGTCAAGCGCAACGGTTATTCCCGTTACCTCTTTTTTCGGATCTCCCACAAGCAATCCCGCATTGTCAAAATCCGCCGCCGTATCCTCCGGCGCGATTATGTTCATTATGTGTGCTATATCCCTTATTCTGACATCGCCCATTCAAGCGCCCTCCTGTATTCCTCTTTTTTTCTGAGCACTTCTTCCGTTCTGGCACGCGACAAACACGTGTCTTCTTCGCCTATATAACGCAATATATTGTCGCATGATTCCAGCATATGTTCAATAAATTCCGTGCAAAGCGGTATTCTTTCCCTGTAAACGTATGTCCCGAGTTCGTATTGGATGTCTGAAATGGCGGTTGTTCCGACCGAACACTTCAATATCTGATAAAATCTGCCGTTGTCCTTTACTATTCCTTCGGCATCGATTTTGTATCCCGCCGCAACAATGCGTCTGCGCAAGGGCTCCGCGCTGTTCATAGGCTGAAGCACCATGCAGTCAAGCTCTCTTGCCACATCCGGAGACGACTCTATTATTTGTGCAATAAGATCCGCTCCCATTCCTGCTATAAATGCCACCTGTGCCTCACCCGGCAAAACAGGCTTCAGTCCGTCTCCTACCCTGCACGTTATTTTGTCCGCGAGACCGTACATCTGCGTTATTTTCTGCGTTTTTGCAAGCGACGGCGCGCTTATATCGGTTGCCGTCACGGTTTCGGCTATACCGTTCTGTACGGCATAAACGGCTGCATATCCGTGGTCCGAGCCTATATCCGCCATGCATCGGCACTTCGGAACAAATGATATCGCTTTAATGAGACGCTCGTTCATGCCGTTTTTTTCGCTCAGGACCATTTATCCTCCACGGCTTCCTGCTTGTAGTTATCTATATAGTCAAACATATCGTCTATGTCGTCCGTTACATAATAAATCGATGAAAACACTCTTTTTGCAAAATTCTGACTGTACGATTCCTCGAACTGTGCAAGAAGATTATCGTAATATCCGCAATAGTTGAATATCACTATCGGCTTGCTGTGATAGCCAAGCTGTTTTGATGTAATTACCTCCAGAACCTCCTCAAGCGTTCCGAAGCCGCCCGGCAGTGTTATGAGTATGTCCGAATTTTCATCAAGCATACGTTTTCTGGAGCGCATTTCGGGCGTAACGTAAAGCTCGTCACATTCTTCGTAAAGAATCCCCTTGACGTTAAGTGCCTCCGGAATAACCCCTATTATCCTGCCGCCCGCTTTCTTCGCGCCTCTTGCCGTAGCACCCATTGTTCCTACCATGCCCGCGCCGAACACAA
>CAJLXE010000015.1 GCA_905210525.1 uncultured Clostridia bacterium
GGCGGCCCCCGCCTCGGCTCTTACAAGCACTTCGGGATCGACAAGCGATGTGACAACCACAATCTTTATATGCGGAAACGCCTTCTTTATCCGCTCCGCTGCCGCAAGACCGGAATGCTTATGCTGAGTCTGCACATCCATAAGTATCAAATGTACGGTACTGTCACAATGCTTTTCGGCTTCAAAAGCGTCACGGTACACGCCAACCAGATTAAAACCGCCGTCTGTATTCAAGCGCTCGGCAAAGTGCTTCTGAATATATAGATCATCCTCAACAAGTATCGTGTTTATCATATGTCATTCTCCTTTCCCGGAAGAGTAATAAGCAGTGCGAATCGCGGTTTATAAGCCGTATGCATTTCGCCGCCCGCCGCTTCGATACTGCGGCGCAGACTTGTAAGTCCGCTTCCCTCCTTAATCGGCTCCGTTGGAGCCTTGCCGTTATTCGTTATCGTAATATCGTAAAGCTCGTTTCGCTCGATAATACGAATATATACTTCACTGCCGCACGCGTGCCTTATGCAGTTGGTAACACATTCCCCCGCGGCAGCAACCGTCAGTTCACAGGCAACCGAGCCCGGCTGCAAATATCCCTCTGTTTTTACGGAAACACCCAACGCTTTTGCCGTTTGCCTCACCTCATCCATCGTGCCGTGTGGCGGCGTACGGTTACTTGAAAGAACGCCCACCGCTTCCTGCAGAGCCTTTATTTTCCTGCCCGTATCCTCGCCGCTGCCGATGATGTCACGGATAGTGAGAAGACTTCGTCCTATGGTATCATGAATGTAAATTTTAAGGTCAAGGCTTTCTTTTTCTTTGATGTCATCCGCCATGCGCTCGTACATCTTTTGCAGCTTGCGGTTGACTTCTTTCAGTTCTTTATTAATCTGAGCCTGACGAATGTTGCCGTTATACAGCTCGGTTACATTGTATGCCGTCATCTGCTGCCAACGGTTGTCGCCGTCCACTGTAATATTCTGTGTGCGGAACTGCCAAACCGTGCCATCCGGCAGAATATAGCAATCGTCCTTTACGGTAACGGTTTTATCCGGTTCCGCCAGAGCCGTTTCAAGATCCTCGGCAATCTGCAGTTCGTGACCGCACAATGCAAACGACAGTCGGCGCAACAGATTATTGCACAGAATAATTCTGCCGTCCGGATCGGCAAAACATATACCCATAGGCAGCTTATCGGTGGCTTCCTTTATTGAAAACGGCGACAGTTCGCTCTTGCGGCGGCGGTATTCTCTCGGCAGAGCAACTGCAAAGTGAATTGCCGCAAGCACAATAACAATAACAAAAATTATCCACGGCGCGCCTATCAGAAATGCATCCTTACCCTCATCGGGGTCGCCCTGTGTAACCGAAAACAAAAGCGTAAGCAAAATCATAAAATGCACGGCGCAAGGCAGGCTCTGCAGCGGCTTACTGCTTCTTAGAAGCTGATACAGAAACAATCCCAGTTCCAACACGGCTTCACAAAACAGCACAAGCGGTATCACCGTCTGCCAGAATTCCGAAAGACAATAAAATGCACTCATATTGCCCCACCTCCTTCGGGAAAAAATACAAGACGTTTATATCCGTCATCCTCGTCCGTTTCATAGCAAACATCACGAATATTCATAAATTCCGAAAGGTCTGCCTTACAGCACACATTCAGCGCCAGACGCAAAGAACCGACGTTTGCAAGACTCACTTGCACGCTTTTCAGGTTTTCAAGGTCGGCTTCTATAACAGATTCATAAAAATCAAATACCGCGGCTGCTGTCTTGCCCGAAAGCATGGAAATACCGCCGTCTATATAAAGCGTACTGCGCACATTTAGGAGCTTCAATGTCCGGAGCGATTCCGAAAATGCCCGTTCAAGCTCGCTTACCGCTACTTTATAGTCACGGTCGGTAAGCAATGTCAGATGCTTACGCCGTTTAATATAACTGCACAGCACTGCAATCTCTGCAAGGAGCGTTCCCGCTTTATCCGCATCGTATTCCGATATCTGCTGATATTCCTTTGTCAGCGTGGCTATGCGGTCGAGCTGAGTCTGTGTTGCCGACTGAAGTAAATCATACAGACGGTTCTGCTCCTCCACCTTACGGCGCTTGGCTTCGCGCTTATATTCATAGCGAAGCAGATCATTTCGCTCACCGAGTTTTTCTGCAAGGCTTTCGGATTCTTCCTTGACCACAAGCAGAGCCGAAACATCCTCCGTCCATACAGCATATCCGCCGTTTACGGGCATGACGCGCACAATCAAACCGTTGTCAGTCGTCACAGGACCTTTCCCTGCCTTTATCATATTTTCTTTTGAAATAGGCTCCGTATTCATCGCAGTATAACGGATGTTGTATTCTTTATCGGTAATTTCGGCAGAAGTTCCCACAGACGAGGCAAACAGATCGGCATAACGGCTGTTGGAATGAATAAAGCCGCAGGCAATACACGCTTCAAAGCAAAGCATATACATGAAGCTCTGAAACGCGGTAACATCACCGAACAAGGCTTTCAGCCACGGTACGCCTATATAATTCAGTGCAAGATAAGCAAGCGATATTGCCATAGGAATAACCGGCAACAAGTGATATCTGCCGTTTTTCAGCCGACACTTAAAGAGCATGGTGACAAGCGCCGCTATGGCGCAAAGTACCTGCCAGCCCATCACGGCAAAATATCCGACCCCGTATCCGTGATCAGTGTCCGACCACACGGCGGCGTCCTTGGGAAAAGTAAATACAAATTGGTGAAAATCGTTTGTCAGCACAAGCAGAAGCAACGCGCCGGATACAAACCACAGCACACAAGTCCATTTCGGCAGACAGTAATCATCCGGCTTGCCCAAAGACATGGCTATGAGCAATGCAAGCATAGGCACAAACAGCATGGGCAGATAGAACAGATACCACAAATAACGTATTGCGTCCGGATGCCGGAATATAAAATATTTTACCGTTCTGAATGCGAACCACAAAATCAGAAGCACCGACACGCCCGTCAGATACCGTCCGACCTGTTTTTGCACTATTCGTCTGCGGACAGAAAGTCCCCATGCGGCATAAAGTCCGATATATATAAAGCTGCGCAAATACGAAAAGAGCGTCGGATAAAAGCTGCCCCTGCCGATAAGGCGGAATGTGTATGCCAAAACAACGGCAAACAATACCGTGCCGCTTGTTATGAGAATTTTCTTTTTCTGCCTTGTCATACGATCTACCTCGTTTTTTATCCTTGGGATATACTTTCACAAAATAGATTATAGCATAAAATCGATTTTTTCTCAACCGCTCCGCCAACACATTGTATTGCCGATAATCGGTTACAATACACAAACTTTATGTCCCGACGGTTCAATTTCCGGCAACAAAAATATACAAGGTTCTCTCCGCCCGATTCTATGTTACCACAGTGAAGAGTGAAAATTTGATGAATGAAAAAACAAAATCGACAAGTCTCATATAAGCCTTGTCGATTTCTGGTACGCCCAAAGGGATTCGAACCCCCGGTCTTTCGGTTCGTAGCCGAACACTTTATCCGCTAAGCTATGGGCGCATATCTCAAATTGCAATTAATATGATACTACACATTGTCGATTTTGTCAAGTGTTTTTTTGCAATAATCGAAAACTGCCCCGAAACGGATACCCTTACCCGACCTGAACCATATCCTTTTTGAGCTTCTTTATTATTTTCTTTTCCAGCCTTGAAATGTACGACTGCGAAATTCCCAGCATATCCGCAACCTCTTTCTGGGTCTTTTCATCTTTATTATTAAGTCCGAACCTGAGTTCTATTATGAGCTGTTCCTTATCCCGCAGTTTTCCCAACGCCTTATGCAGCGCCTCATTCATCGCTTTCTGCTCCGTCGTTTCATAAACGCTGTCATCACATATTCCAAGCACATCCGTAAGCTGCAATTCGTTGCCGTCGGCGTCCGTATTAAGAGGCTCGTCAAGAGAAACTTCAGCCTTATTTTTCACATTCTTTCTCAAAAACATCAGTATTTCATTTTCTATGCATTTTGAAGCAAACGTCGCAAGCTTTATATTTTTACACGAATTATACGAATTTACCGCCTTTATCAAGCCTATGCTCCCTATCGATATCAGATCGTCCATAGGAACCGCGGCATTATCAAACTTTCGCGCAATATAAACCACAAGCCTCAGATTATGCTCAACAAGCTTATTCTTTGCACGCTCATCTCCTGCCTCCATAAGCGCTATGTATCTCGCTTCTTCGTTTTGCGCCAACGGCGGCGGCAAAGCGTCTCCCGACGTTATGTAACACAGCATGGAGTTCACGCGCTTTCTGTAAATGAACCTTAGAAATTTTCTCCAATAATACTTCACTTTGCCCCAAAAAACTTTCATAATCACAAGCCTCCCATAAAAATCAAGTATATTATAATCATACCGCTCTGTTAAGAATCTCTGTTCCTATCAGCGCGTCACATTCTATGGTATCCGATATTCCTATGTACGCATCCCCTGCGTCCCGCCATTCGCCCTGTTCCATTATTTTAACACCGTCCGCTTTAACGCATATCATAATTCCGCCCGAATCCGCTCCCCTGAAAGGCACAAGCCGTATATTGCCCCCTTTATTGGATTCGATAGGCTTTACTATCTCATCATTGAATTTCTGCCGCGCCAGCTTATAATTAAGAATTATCACGGGACTTTGCGACAAAGGCTCGGTAAGCAGATTCCCCGTATCAAGAACCGCATCCATACTCGCCGTTGCAGTATTGACAGACAGCATTATTGTGTAATTCTGCATCGAGGACGCTTGTGTACTTACCGCATATGCGGATTTTCTCATTCGTATCGCCGCCACAAGCATTACAATTCCCGCCGCCATGCAGCCTATGCTTATGAAGCTTCTTGTTTCGCGCGAAAATATATTGTTCACAAGCATACAGAATCCGCACAAAAGAGCCGTTTCGGCAAACACCATTCCCGAAGCATGACACATAAGCCTGAACTTCATTCTGCCGAACGCAATGCGTATCATGCACAAAAATACAGGCACGGCACACACAATCATAAGAACATACGGCAGACGGAGTATTATTGCAAACAACGTCGCCGCACCGCTCACAAATGACGCCGCCAACGCTCTGCCGAATCTGAATTTCAGTCCGTATGCCCTCGCCGCTCCCCACAGCATCGGAACCGATGCCAGAATACTTATAAGCACAACCACGTCTGCGTAAACATAAACAACCTTCATGTTTTTGTCCGCATTTGCCGTTTCGGAATCACTCCGGCAAACGCTCTCCTTCCCCGAAGCCCTTACCCGTTTTGCACATTCCCGCCTCTCGGCTTTTGTATATTAATTATAGAATTTTACGGACATTAAGTTTGTCGTTTTTATTACGCGTATATTTGAAAAGATTAAATAATTTGAACATAAAAACAAGCAAAGCCGTAACCGCGAGCTCTTCGACCGAACTTTCCCCCGATTTTCGTTTTTATATAAATATATGCCCGTACGTAAAATATATGACTGCCGAATAAATATATTCATCTTAAATATCACGGTTTATTATTTAAATTCGGTTGTAAACCTCTGAGAGAGACTTTTTTCAAAGTGTAATTGCAGATAATTAAAGAATTATATATTATTAATATCACATAAAAATATGAAGAAACAACCGCAGAACCCATAAAACCGGAAATAAACGTAAACAACATAAAATTCTGCCGTAACGGAGAAATAAAAAAACTAAAAACCCGATTCAGACGCATATTTCTCTTCGGGAACCCGAAAAAAACTCCTTACTCCCGAAAATAAATCTCCGATATATCCGAACGCATAGCGCTTTTTACACTTCGGACAAAAGCAATTCCTCCGGGCTTTTATTCAATACTTTACTCAATGCAATCAGCTCTATGTCCGTCACAAATCTTTTTCCCGACTCAATTCGCTGAATTGCATTCTTATCCACATCAAGACCCGCAACCTGCAATCGGTCCGCAAGCTCCCTTTGTGAAATGCTCATTTCTTTTCTGAATTTCGCAACATTAATTCCGCATACATTGTTTTTTCCGTTACTCGTTTTGTTTATAAACATAAAATTTTTCCTTTTTTGACATTTTGTGCTTGTCAACAAATAAAGTATATGGTATAATATGCTCAAATATGACATTTAGTGAATGTCATCATGTCGATTTTAATAAGAAATATTATGAGAACAACAAAAAAACAAATTTCGGCAAACAGCAATCATCATAAAATAATATGCACCTCAAATGTCACAATATAATTTTCTCACAGCAGGTGCCCCAAAAACAAACTTCTGAGCCTGCACCAAGGGGAATTATATCGGCATCAATGAGGTGCATATCATTATAAATGAAATTTAATCCTGAGCTTACTCTTACTTAAGCATCAGTTTTTTTGCAATGCGCGTTGTGCATTTCTTCGCCATATCGGGAATTGCACCGAGCATTTCTTTACCGCCCTGTATAAAACGCTTTTCGGGACATTTTCCCATTCCGCAGCAAACAGGTATCATAACCATAAGCGCAACGGCACCCATAACGCACGCAAGACCTATTTTTTCTTTACAGTTCATTTTCATATTCATACAGTTACTCCTTTGCTTGATTTTGTCAATTGTAGTATTGACATCTGTGAAAAAAATATGCAAAAAATTCTTTACAATTACAGTTTTTCGGTATATAATAATTGTATGACTTTGTCGGCGTTCAAGGCAGATATATCGCAGCACTCAAACAAAGCGTAATTTTTTAAAAGGAAACGATTCACAACAGATGAAAACCGTTCTGATAGACTCATATTTGCGTAATTTATCGCGCGAACAACGTATCAAGCTTACCGAAATAATGGAATATATACAGTCCGTTGTCGAAAACGCGGTCGTATCGAGCGTATTCACGCTTCCCGGATTTACGGTTGAATTTCTCCCTATATGCAATATCCGCGCAAAAGGCAAAAAAATAACGGTACGATTTTTCCAGAAAGACGTTTTTGCGGTTTTTGCCGACAGAATGTCCGATCTTGACCACGGCAGATGCAGTATAACCGTAACGGACGCGGAAGAACTCAAAAACGATGCAATCAAAGAGCTTCTCAGGCTTACGGCTGTTTCCGCAAAGGTTGACGCCGCATTTATACGTTCAATACAAATGCGCGATTACGGTTACTACGACAGTGCGCTTCTTACGCCCAAAAAGGAATCCGCGGAGGAATCATGGAAAAGAGCATAATACTTATCACAGGCGCCACTTCCGGCATAGGCAAGGCAACAGCAGAGCTTTTTTGTGAAAACGGCTATACCGTTTACGGAACCGGAAGAAAAGCTGCCGTCGGCACTATAACTCAGCACCCAAACGGAGGAAGCATAACCATGCTGCCTCTCGATGTTACAGATGACGCCTCCGTGCAGAACTGCATTGAACAAATAATGCTCCGCGAGGGTAAAATAGATATTCTCGTAAACAACGCAGGCTTCGGCATAGCCGGCGCAATCGAAGAAACATCCGTGGAACAAATGCGTATGCAGCTCGAAACAAATCTCTTCGGAGTACACAGAATGTGCAAAGAGGTACTGCCCGTTATGAGAAAACAGGGGTACGGTAAAATTATAAACATAAGCTCAGTAGCGGGATTCATAGCCATACCGTATCAGGCTTTTTACAGCGTATCAAAATTCGGTATTGAAAGTTATTCCCGTGCATTAAGAGAAGAAACCGCCCGCTTCGGCATAAACGTTACCCTTATACAACCCGGCGACACCAAAACGGGCTTCACAAACGGACGAATAACCGTTTCAAACGAAAAATCCGACGCATATTCGCAAAAAATGAATCTCTCCGTCAAGCGTATGGAACACGATGAACAAAACGGCGCATCTCCTGCAAAGGTTGCCCGTGCAATACTCAAAACGGCAAAAAGCAAGCATCCGCCCGTAAGCAGAACAGTCGGATTCCAATACAAGCTCATAAAAGCCGCGCTCAGAATATTGCCCGAAAAGCTTGCGGCGTTTGCGGTACGAAAGCTGTACGCGTAAATTTTACGTCACACAGAAGTATTTTAAAAGAAGGAAACGGAACATACCATGATAAAAATAAAAGGTGCAAAAACATATATCAACGGACAGTTTGAAGAAAAAGATATATTTATAGATAATAATTCAGGTAAAATACGCTTTGACGGCAATTCCGAAACGGTAATAGACGCACGCGGAATGTTTGCAGTACCGGGATTTATAGATATACACATACACGGCGCAATGGGATGCGACTTCAACGACGGAAGCCCTGACGGAATCGATACAATAGCGCAATTCGTTGCAAGCCACGGCACAACCTGTCTGCTCGCAACTACAAGCACAATAAGCGCCGATGCAGAAAAAAATGCCGTATCCGCAATAAAAGAAAAAATGCTCACGGGAACAAAAGGCGCCTGCATAGGCGGACTTCACATGGAAGGACCGTTTTTTA
Source organism: uncultured Clostridia bacterium (assembly GCA_905210525.1). Taxonomy (GTDB): domain Bacteria; phylum Bacillota; class Clostridia; order HGM11327; family HGM11327; genus SIG351. The sequence continues at coordinate 8,468 of CAJLXE010000015.1, forward strand.
ATCCTTCCGCATTGGGAGCGCAGAATCCCGAATACGTACAGAAGCCGTCATTTGAAAACCTTGAATCTATGCTCGGAGAAAATATTTCACTGCTGAAGCTTCTTGCGCTTGCACCCGAAACAGACGGCGCTTTTGAACTTATAGAAAAGCTTTCCTCAAAAGGAATAAGAACCGCCGTAGGCCACACCGCCGCCGATTATGCAACAGTCGTAAATGCAATAAATTCCGGCTGCAACATGATGACTCATTTTTATAACGCAATGACGCCTTTAAAACACAGAGAACCCGGTGCGGTCGGAGCTGTTTTTGACAACGGACACGCAGACATACAGCTTATATGCGATCTTATACACGTGCACCCCGCCGCAATACGTATTGCAGTCAACAATGTCGGTGAAGATCATGTTATAATGATAAGCGACGCCATCTCAGGCACGGGACTCGGCGACGGGAAATACAATCTCGGCGGACTCGACATATTCGTAAACAACGGAATAGCAAGAATAAAAGAGGGAAATCTCGCCGGAAGCACGCTTACGCTCGATACCGCACTCAAAAATATGATAAAATCAGGATTCAAAGCGGAGACCGCAATAAAATTCCTTACCGAAAATCCCGCAAAAGCAATAAAACTTGATAATTGCAAGGGATTCATAAAAGACGGTTTCGACGCAGACATCGTTCTGCTTGATTCAGACTTCAACGTCCTCAAGACATTCGTAAACGGAAAACAGGTCTTTTCCGCACAATAAATAATTCTCACTTCAAAATCAGCAAATCATACATACAAAAACTTCCGCTCCTTTTTCGGGAACGGAAGTTTTTTAGGTCTAATCTGTTTATATGCCGTTAAACATACAAATTATTTATTTCTTTCGATTGTTCACGGTTGTCTGAGACTCAACATCGGGGTTATACTCTCTTGAGAAGCCGTATGACGCAATTTTATAGAATTCATAAACGTCCTTGTAACCTGCTTCATCAAGGCTCTTGATGTAATTTGTCCAGTCACTTGCGGTTTTATCACCCTTAAGGAAGTCGATGGTAAAGCTCTTTGCAATAGATTTAAGATCAGAGATCTGTCTCTCATACTTTGCTGCGGTGCTTCCGCCTACATATTCGGCAGGCGTCATGTACATACCTTCTTCAATCAGTGTGCCGTTTTTATTAACGAGTTCCATCTGCTTATCAATTTTCGGAGCATGTTTACTCATTGATTCCTGTGACCAGTAAGCCGTAAGCTTCATGAACCATGCGGTTACGTCAGCCTGCAATGTTGTACCGAATCTGTAATTGTCTCTGTCCGGCCAGAAGCCTGTATCCGTAATGCCGTATTTATCTGCCATGTTTATTCCTGCGCCTACGCCATCCGGGTAATCCTTAATCAGTGACGCATGAGAGTCGATGTTCGACCAGAAAGAAACGCTTTCCTTCCAACCGAAACGCTCGTCTGCCCACATTCTTATCTTTCCGTTTTCATCGTATGCATAGCATCCTGCTTTTTCGTCTTTGTATGAATCTGCAAAAGGTGTGCCTTTCTTGCCGAAGAAATATGTCAGAAGACCGTCGTCGCTCATAGAGAATGAAAGCATATCCATAACTCTGAGTGCAAATTCATCTCCGAGTCTGCTGCCGATAGCTATATATCCGCCCATGTAAGCATAGCCGTCCTGCGCGTCAAAACGCGAAACGCCGTACAAAGAAGCCTTTTTGCCTTCCTGAGCAATCATTTTATCGGATATTCTCCAAGCAGTAATATTTTCGTTTGTGCCGTGTGAAGACCATACAGACATCTTTGTGGATGTGGTGTAAGTTGCTATTGAATTACCTTTTTTTGCATCGTCGTCAGATGAATTCTTGTATGCTTTATACGAAGCACTTTTGTAATTGAAGTCATAGTTTACAACTACGCCTTTACCTGCCTTAGCATCTGTTTTTACCAGACCCTGATCGGCAAGCTCTCTTACTCTCTTAAGGATTTCAAGGTACTCATCCCAGTAATATGTCCAGAGAGGTTCACCGTTCTTCTGCGTCCATGCGAAGTCTTCGTTAAATTCAAGACCGTATGTTGACGCTACGAATGCAAGCAGACCTGAAAGCTTACCTTCGTCCATAACGAAAGGTACAGCGTCCGAACCCTGTCTGTATGCCTTGAATTTGTTAAGTAATTCAACAAATCCCGCCCATGTTGTAGGCAGATCATCTTCGCTTACGTTTATCTGCTCAAGAAGCTTGGTTGCGTAACCGAGATAATTCTGTACAGGCATACATTCTCTTCTCGGCAGAGCATAAAGAGCGCCGTCTACTTCAAGAGCCGCTTTATATTTTTCCCAGTATTCGCTCGCGTCCTCCCAGAGTCCGAGCTTGCTGTCGCCGCCCCATACCCATGTTGTGTAGGCTTCAAGTATTCCGCCTTTTTTGATGTAGGGGTTAAGGTCAACAAGATTATCCGGACCGAGTTCCTTAAAGCATGCGTCAGCACCGACCGATGAGGCTTTGAGTGCAGGCATATAATCCGGTCTTGTTTCCTCTGCAATAAACAAATTTGCAAGAGCCGTGTTGTAGGTTTTTCTGCCTGATTCGGAATTCATGTCTCCGTCAATACCCGGTATAGGGCTCTTGATTTTAATCTTGTAGTTGTTGAGCATCCATTCCTTAGCTACATCGGACCAACGTGTAAGATAATCACCTTCATTGTATAAGTTGAATTCTATTATATCACCATTATACTTTGGTCTGTCAGTATTACCCGATTCGCCGCTCGGAACAGGTGTCGGGTCCGTACCGGGATTGGGTGTCTTTTTTTCGCATCCGGCAAAGAAAGCAGCAACAACTGCGATTACCAATATAATTGATAATACCTTCTTTTTCATAAATACCTCCATATCTTTTAAGATTGTATATGAATACAGAATTATAATAACATAAAAGATTTATGATGTCAATGTATTTTTTTACAAATAAAAAAATTTCTTTAAAAAATCAGCAGGCACATACGGGGGGAAAAATGTGCCTGCCAATCCTATTGATAAATAGATACAATCTTTTTATATTCAAGACATGATTAAAAAATTATGCCTCATTTTTATTTTTTTTACGTACAGCAATCATTATAATGAATACTGCAACACTTACAACAGCGAGCGCCGCAAACAGAATTATCATGCTTTCGTCACCCGTTATCGGATCATCCGGATTAACCGGCAGTTCTTCAACCGTAAACTCCCAATCTATCTTGCCTACCGCATCCTGAAAATCATTGTCAAGCTCTATCGGTACTTCAAGAGTTACATTGAGATCTATCTTACCGCCGGAGAAAACAGTGCCTATATATGTCCAATCCGTAAGTCCCGCTGTCTGATCTGCCGGAGCCTGAAACATTACCGAATCATCGTCGGCCTGCTGTACCGTAAGCTTAAGCTTTGAAAGAAATTCTTCACTGCCCTGATTCGCTCCGAGCGAACGCATATAAACTTTTATCTTGACGTTATTGAGACGTCTGTTTCTTACGGTGATCTTCTCTGTCAATGTATCTCCCGGCATTACGTTCTGCAATTCATCGAAAAGATTGTCGGGCGCAAAAAGAAATTTCTTCGCATTTTCGTCTCCGTATGTAACATTGCTCGCAAACGCGGTTGCGGAAGCACTTACGGCAAATATAATAGTAAACATCAAGCCGAATATAAATTTAACACTCTTTTTCATGTCAGTATCCTCCTCACGGGTTTGCCGGTAAAGCCGTCGGTGCAACCAAAGCGCCGTTATTAACATCGACTCCCCATGCATCCTTAACTGCCTGTGCCGGTGAAGACTGTACAGCCGACGCAACTATTTCTACCGAAAGAACAAATCCGTCCGGCGTCCTGCCTTCAACAGGTGAACAACTCTTTATCAGCGTCTGTGTGAGTGCTTTCGCATCAACTGCATCGGCATAATACCAATATCCGTCGCTGCCAAGCGTCCATTTTACGTTTTCAGCAAAAATTATCTCATAATCAACGCCCGCAACAGGGGTTATCGCAGATACTTTATTATTTTCATCATCCGATATCCATGTCACAACTATCGCGGCTCTTATATATGCAGACGTATCACCTGTGTTCTTTATTTTCACGTCTGTTTTTACATCGCCGTCAAAGGTTTCCTCTACTTCGCAAGCGACTTTGGAGGGAGTCATAATATTTTCTTTCGACTCTGTTTTCGTAATTATATACGCTACCGTCGTCGCTACTGCCGCAGTACATATCAATGCTAAGCAGGCAATCAGCGCCACCATCTTTATTTTGTATGATGACATTTTGTTTGAAGTTTTCTTCATTTAAGCTGTCCTCCTTATCATTTTCCGTTAAATGCGTTAACTTTATAATTATCGCCGTCAAGCCACTTATCTTTTACCCTTGTATTGTTGAACGTCACCGTGTTACCTGCAACATTCGCCGTAAGAGTCTTAAGCTGTGTTTCTTGTTCGGGCTGATATCTCCACGACCAGTTACTCTTTTCGGTTATACTGTAATTACCGAGCGGCAAGCCCGTTACGGTTACCTCTGAGTTTCCGTGAATCGTTACCGTAAGTTCTATATTACTGTTATTCTCATCAACGCCCTTTACAACAAACATAAACGTCTGATTCTCGTCTATATCCTCTGCACCGGTCTTTCTGATTGTAAGCTCGGTATATATCGGGTCATAAACAAAAGTAATTATATTCTGTGTGCCGTCAAAAGAAAGCTCTTTTTCAATCTTATACTGTCTCGGTGTATATCCGTCTATTTTTACATATGTTTCCGTAACAATCGAGTAATCCGTTGTCTTTTCTACGGATTTGATAAGATCGTTTCCGTTTGCATCTACATATTTTACGGTATAATTTACTTCAACGCCTTCTTTATAATAGAATATGATCTCAATATTCTGCTTGTCTATAACGGCGCTTGTGCTTACGATATGCGGGAAATAATTATCCGGGTTTGCAACAAGATTGAGTTCGCTGCGGTGCATCTTTGCTTTTTCGGTAACTGTTGTTCCCATAAGAACCGACGCAACTTTATCGTCCGCAAGCTTTGTTGTTGTTCCCTCAAGATAATAGTGCACCGTATATGTAACCATTACCTTATCCGAAAATTTAGGATAAAGCTTGTAATCTCTCGTTATCGGCATAGTGAATGAGAACGGCTGTTCGTTTCCGTTTGCGTCCTTATAAAACCAGCCTACAAATGCTTCACCCTCTTTTTCGGGATCAACAGGAGCATTCGCAAGAGTATATTTTTCAATCTCTGTCTGCACGCCGTTATAACCGTCGTATGTATAAAGCGTACTCAAGGATTCATCCGTATAAGTTTCAACCGTAAAATATCCGTTTACCCACTTAGCGTAAAGCGCAAGATTGTGAGACGGCATTTTATGCGAACTAAAATCAAACTTTTCACCCGTAAATTCAGGGTTGAGATACCAGCCCGCAAACACTGCCTCAGCTTCAACCGTATTCGGTTTTGAAGTAGGTACGTATTCATAAGTGCTCAAAGGTGCTTCATACTTGACCGAAGAACTTCTGTCCGCCGTACTGTTGCTTGCAGAATAGAAATCAATCGTATAGCTGTTTCTCTTATAGTAGAATTTTGCTCCGTCGCATCCGCTTCCCAGTTCACTGCCGTGATGGTAGGTGAAGCCTTCAAATTCATATCTGTCTTCTACCGTAACCGTGTAGCCTCTCACTCCCGATACGGAGAACATTTCTTTATAATTGCCGTTAAGATCCTCGGCATAATATGTCATCTTACCCGTTGAGCTTCCTTCTTCACGCAGATAATAGGTAGCGCTCGCTTTCGGCATTATTCCGATATAGTTCGTATAAGGCTGATCGCCGTTGGTTTTTTTGCTCCAGAATGTGCTTCCCGCCTTTGCCGCTATCGCTTTATATCTTGTCGAAATATCCGCGCCCCAACGATCCGTTATCGTTTGGGTGCTCTGGTAATTGCCTTTTCTGTAATTATATTTGAAAGTAAGAGTAAACTGCTTTCTTGTGAAATATACATTCAGTACCGTTGAACCCGCAGCGTCTATAACTACCGTATCGCTCTTTTCGTAATCCCACAAAGCAGTCGCAGGATGAAACGACTTCATATAGCAGTTATCCGTATGGCTATGGCTGTATTGGCAGGTTGTCTTTGCTTCATACTTATAATATGAATCCGAATGCCAGTCATGATCTACATTTGTGCCGTCAACAGTCTTGCCTACGTTTGCATTTGCGCTTGCCGCCTTATACCATGTTCCGTTGAAGTACAGATAATATTCCGTCTTCGGAGAAAACAACGAATTGCATTTGTAACGGTAAACATAACCCGACTCAATGCCACCGCTGAGCTTACTGAAATAACTGAGCTCTGTGTTTGACGGCGTTTTAGTCTGAGTCACTCCATAACATGAAAGCACATGAGTATGTCCGGACATATGTTCCTGACACACAAGAAGCTCCGGAGTCCAAGTAACGGTGCTTCCCACAGTTCCCCACGCCTCGTGAGAAGACATATAAGAATATTCGTTATCGTTAGGATTCTGTCCCCATATAACTATTGTGTAATCGGCTTTTCCGGACTTCGGAGTCCACTCAGCCTTATAAGTAACATTCCCCGTCACTTCTCCGCTTA
>CAJLXE010000016.1 GCA_905210525.1 uncultured Clostridia bacterium
ATGGTTAAAGCTGCTTATTCCAGCGGAAAACCGGCAGTAGGCGTAGGCGCGGGCAATACTCCGGCTATTATAGATGATTCTGCGGATATAATTCTTGCGGTAAACTCCATAATACATTCAAAGACGTTTGATAACGGCATGATATGCGCTTCCGAGCAGTCGGTTATAGTGCTTGACAAGATATATGACAAGGTTAAAAAGGAATTTGCCGACAGAGGCTGCTATATACTTAATCCGGATGAGCTGGATAAGGTAAGAAAGACAATAATCATAAACGGTGCGCTTAATGCTAAAATAGTCGGACAGAGCGCGCATACGATTGCGGCGCTTGCAGGCGTTGAAGTTCCGGAACACGCAAAGATTCTTATAGGCGAGGTTGAAAGCGTTGAACTTTCGGAAGAATTTGCTCACGAAAAGCTTTCTCCGGTTCTTGCAATGTATCGTGCAAATGATATACAGGACGCTTTCGGCAAAGCGGAAAGACTTATTGCCGATGGCGGATACGGTCATACCTCTTCAATATATCTGAACGTTATTACCGAAAAGGCAAAGCTTGACGAGTTTGCGGAGAGAATGAAAACCTGCCGTATACTTGTAAACACTCCGTCTTCTCAGGGCGGCATAGGAGACCTTTATAACTTCAGACTTTCGCCGTCACTGACATTGGGCTGCGGTTCATGGGGCGGAAACAGCGTTTCGGAAAACGTAGGCGTAAAACATTTGTTGAATATAAAAACAGTTGCCGAGAGGAGAGAAAATATGCTTTGGTTCAGAGCGCCTGAAAAAATATATATCAAGAAGGGTTGTCTGCCCGTTGCTCTTGACGAACTCAAGAATGTAATGAACAAGAAGAAAGCCTTTATTGTAACAGACAGCTTCCTTTACAAGAACGGATACACAAAACCGATTTCGGATAAACTTGACGAAATGGGCATACAGCATACGACATTCTACAATGTTGCTCCGGATCCGACTCTGGCAAGCGCAAAGGAAGGCGCAGCTCAGATGACGAGCTTTGAACCGGATGTAATTATAGCTGTCGGCGGCGGCTCTGCTATGGACGCGGCAAAAATAATGTGGGTGCTTTATGAACATCCCGATGCTGACTTTATGGACATGGCAATGCGTTTCTCCGATATAAGAAAGCGTGTGTATACATTCCCGAAAATGGGCGAAAAGGCATATTTTATAGCGGTACCGACTTCTGCCGGAACAGGCTCCGAGGTTACTCCGTTTGCGGTTATTACGGATGAAAAAACAGGTGTGAAGTATCCTCTTGCCGACTATGAGCTCATGCCTAAGATGGCTATTGTGGATGCAGACCTTCACATGAACGCACCTAAGGGACTCACATCAGCTTCCGGTATCGACGCTGTAACGCACTCACTTGAAGCTTATGCTTCGATGCTTGCAACAGACTATACGGACAGCCTTGCTTTGCGCAGCCTTAAGATGGTATTTGAATATCTGCCGCGTGCTTACGACAACGGTCCGAACGATCCGCTTGCACGTGAAAAGATGGCAAATGCGGCTACTATGGCAGGTATGGCTTTTGCAAACGCTTTCCTCGGTGTGTGCCACTCTATGGCTCACAAGCTCGGCGCATTCTTCCATTTGCCTCACGGCGTTGCAAACGCACTCATGATAGACGAAGTGCTGCGCTTCAATGCGGCTGAGGTTCCGGTAAAGATGGGAACATTCCCGCAGTACTCATATCCGCACACGCTGGCAAGATATGCCGAGGTTGCGGAATCTCTCGGAATAAAGGGTAAAACGGACGAAGAAAAGCTTGAAAATCTCATAAAGGCAATAGACGATCTCAAAGAAAGAGTCGGCATAAAGAAGACTATAAAGGATTACGGTATTGACGAGAAAGTATTCCTTGAGCGTATTGATGAAATGACAGAACAGGCGTTTGACGATCAGTGCACAGGTGCTAACCCGCGTTATCCGCTTATGAGCGAGATAAAGAGAATGTACCTTAACGCATATTACGGAACACACGAAAAGGTATAACGGAGAGGTGAAGCATCATGAATCTTGAAAAAGTAATAGCAGTCAGAACAAACAAGATGGTATACCGTGACGGCGATAAGGCAATAAAAATATTTGACGACAACTTTTCAAAAGCAGACGTTCTCAACGAAGCACTTAATCAGGCGCGCGTTGAGGAAACGGGACTAAACATACCTAAAATACTTGAAGTTACGAAGGTTGAAGGAAAATGGGCGATAGTATCGGAATTTATTCCGGGTAAGACGCTTGACCGCATTATGAAGGAAAATCCGGATAAAAAGGATGAGCTTCTTGACCTGTTTGTAAACATACAAATGGAAGTGCAGTCAAAGAAATCGCCTCTGCTCAGCCGTCTTCAGGACAAGATGCAGAGCAAGATCTCAAAAGCTGATATAGATGCCACAACGCGTTATGATCTGCATACGAGACTTGAAGCAATGCCAAAGCATGATAAGCTTTGCCACGGTGACTTCAACCCGTCAAACGTTATAATAAAAGACGACGGTACGCCGTATATTCTGGACTGGTCTCATGCAACTCAGGGTAACGCTTCAGCGGACGCGGCAAGAACATATCTTTGCTTCTGGCTTGCGGGAGAAATGGATAATGCGGAAAAATATCTTGACCTGTTCTGCAAAAAGAGCGGTACCGATAAAAAATATGTTCAGAAGTGGCTGCCGATAGTTGCGGCTTCACAGTCCGTAAAGGGAAACGAGAAAGAAAGAGAATTCCTGCTTTCATGGGTTTCCGTTGTGGATTACGAGTAAAAAAATACCTGCACAGAGATATCCCCGTCATTATGGCGGGGATATCGGCAGAATTATAAATCTCATGTAAGGAAAAGGATATTGCAATGAAAATTACGATTTGTATAGGCAGTTCATGTCATCTTAAGGGCTCAAGACAGGTTGTTGAAGAGCTGCGCAGTCTTATAGAACAAAACAAGCTTAAAGATAAAATTGAGCTTGGCGGAGTATTCTGCATGGGCAAATGTCAGCAGGGCGTATGCGTTACGGTTGACGGCGAATTTTTCTCGGTAACACCGGATACAGTAAAAAGCTTTTTTAATGAAAACGTACTTGCAAAGCTGTAACATACATAAAACCTTTGCGGTGCAAACACCTGCCGGACAGAGGATTGGAAAAATTATCGGTTGTACGGCTGAATTTTATTGAAATGGGGAACGGTTATTTTTATGGCAGAATTTCTTAAATTAAAAAAGTCGAATTGTAAAAACTGTTATAAATGTATTCGCAACTGTCCCGTAAAATCAATACGCTTTTCGGCGGGACAGGCAAATATAATAGGCGATGAATGTATTCTTTGCGGTCAGTGCTTTGTTGTCTGTCCTCAGAATGCAAAAGAGATAGTAAACGAACGCGAAGCGGTAAAGGTTCTTCTTATGAGCGGCGATCCGGTTGTGGCGAGCGTTGCACCGTCGTTTGTGGCAAATTATGACGGCGCGGAAATAGAAGAGCTTGAAGCTGCGCTAAAAAAGCTCGGTTTTGCGGCAGCGGAAGAAACAGCGCTGGGCGCGGAAACCGTAAAAAATGAATACGAACGGATGATAGCGAATGCAAACCGCGATATAATAATATCGTCCTGCTGTCATTCGGTAAACCTTCTTATACAGAAATATTTTCCCGAAGTGCTTCCTTATCTTGCGGACGTTGTTTCGCCGATGCAGGCGCACTGCAAGGATATAAAAAGGCGTATTCCGAATGCAAAAACCGTGTTTATAGGGCCTTGCGTTGCCAAAAAAGACGAAGCGGCGGCATATCCGGGTATAGTGGATGCGGTGCTTACGTTTGAAGAGCTTACGGAATGGATGGACAGCGAAGGCATTGCGGTGGAGAAGAAGACTCACGAAGCAAAGCATGAAAAGGGCGTGTCGAGACTGTTTCCGACTACCGGCGGAATACTCAAGTCCATGAACTGTGATTCCGAAAAATATACCTATATGTCCGTTGACGGCGTTCAGAACTGCATAGCCGCAATAAACGACATAAAGAACGGAAATATACATAACTGTTTTATAGAAATGTCGGCTTGCGTAGGAAGCTGTATAGGCGGACCTGTAATGGAAAAATACCACCGTTCGCCTGTGCGTGACTATACGCGAGTGAGCGGATATGCGGGCAAGACAGATTTCGGCGTAGCAACTCCGCCGAGAGCTGAGCTCATCAAAAATATGCCGATGATAGAGCTTGACAAAAAGGAACCCACAGAAGCCGATATACGTGCTATACTTGCTCAGATGGGAAAAACAAAACCGGAAGACGAGCTTAACTGCGGTACGTGCGGATATAATTCATGCAGGGAAAAGGCTGTGGCTGTTTTCCGCGGAAGAGCGGAAATTTCAATGTGCCTGCCGTTTATAAAGGATAAGGCGGAAAGCTTTTCCGGCAACATAATAAGCAATACTCCCAACGGAATTATAATACTCAACGAAGCGCTTGAGGTACAGCAGATAAACCGCCCGGCTATGAGGATTATGAATATACGCCGTGAATCCGACGTTATGGGTGAACCGCTTATCAGAATAATGGATACTGCGGATTGTGTGAAGGTTATGGAAAGCGGCAGGGGAATATACAACAAGCGTATATACCTTACGGAATACGACAGATATGTAGAAGAAACCATTATTCATGACGCCGAATATCGTGTGGTTATGTGTCTCATGAGAGACATTACTGCAGAGGAGACTGCGAAGGAAAAGAAAGAGGAAATAAGCCGCCAGACCGTTGAAACGGCGGACAAGGTGGTTGAAAAGCAGATGCGTATTGTTCAGGAAATAGCGTCGCTGCTCGGCGAAACGGCGGCGGAGACCAAAATTGCTCTTACAAAACTGAAGGAGTCTATAAGCAATGAATAATCTGTGCGCGGATATAGGATACAACAGCCTTATAAAACACGGAGAACAGCTTTGCGGAGATCATATTGACGTTGTTGAATGTGATAGTGAAAATGCCGAAATACTTGTGCTTGCGGACGGACTCGGAAGCGGTGTAAAAGCAAATATACTTTCGACGCTTACGGCAAAAATTATTTCCACAATGATGTCTCAGGGAATTGACGTTGATGAATGTGTAAAAACGGTTGCGGCGACTCTTCCTGTCTGTAAAGATCGCAAGGTTGCATATTCGACATTTACAATAATAAAACTTATAGGCAACAACGAGGCGGAAATAACGGAATATGACAATCCTCCGGTTATACTTATAAGAGACGGTCACAACTGCGAGCTGCAAAGAAGCGTGCGCAACATTGACGGAAAAGATATATATTATTCAAGAACGGATCTTAAGGAAGGCGATATATTCATCGCAATGAGCGACGGCTGCATACACGCGGGAGTCGGAGAAAAACTCAATTTCGGCTGGGAACGTGAAGACATAATAAAATATATGGAAACGTTTTATTCCGTGGGATTTACGGCAAAAACACTAAATACGATTCTGCTTGATGAGTGCAACACTCTTTACGACGGTATGCCCGGAGACGATACCTCCGCAATGACTGTTCTTATAAGAAAGAGATGTCCTATGAATCTTCTTATAGGACCGCCGTCAAATTATGATGACAGAAGTAAAATGATGTCGCTGTTCTTTTCCAAGGAGGGTAAGCATATAGTATGCGGAGGTTCAACCTCCAATATTGCCGCGGAATATCTCGGCAAGCCGCTTATTCCGAAGCTTGAATTTGAAGACAGTGAAATACCTCCTATTGCCGAAATAGAAGGTGTGGATCTTGTTACGGAAGGCGTTATAACAATAAATAAAGTGCTTACATATGCAAAGGATTATCTTAAAGATAACGAAGCATATGCCGACTGGAGCTACAAGAGAGACGGTGCGTCTTTGATAGCGCGTATGCTTTTTGAGGAAGCTACGGACATAAATTTCTTTGTCGGCAGAGCAGTGAATCCTGCGCATCAGAATCCGGCACTGCCTATAAACTTCAATATAAAAATGCAGCTTGTGGGCGAGCTTGCGGATTGCCTCAAAAAAATGGGAAAAAGGATTAAGGTGAGTTATTTTTGACAGAAATGCGTAAATTTGATACAAAAGTACAGGTTCTTAAATACAAAGTACTGCGGCAGGTGGCAAAGCTTGCATGGAATGATGAGCTTGTAAATGTTGTGGATATTCCCAAAATGATAGTTCCGGGCAAGATTCCGACAATGCGTTGCTGCGTATATAAGGAACGCGCGATACTTGCAGAGAGAGTTAAACTTGCAATGGGCGGCGACAAAACAAATCCCAACATTATTGAGGTTATTGATATTGCCTGTGATGAATGTCCGATAGGCGGATATGAAGTCAGCACGGCGTGCAGAGGCTGTCTTGCACACAGATGTGAGGCAGCGTGTCGCAGAGGTGCAATATCGTTTGATGCGAACCATGTGGCACACATAGATAAAGATAAATGCGTTGAATGCGGTGCGTGCGCAAAAGTATGTCCTTACAGTGCGATTGTTAACCATAAACGCCCCTGCGAAAATGCCTGCAAGATAAAAGCTATATCCGTGAATGAGGATAAAGCAGCATATATAGATAACGATAAATGTATTCAATGCGGAGCTTGCGTGTACCAATGTCCTTTCGGTGCGATAATGGATAAATCGTATATACTCGATGTTATAAAAATAATAAAGGAGAGCGATTATTCCAAAAAGCATAAGGTATATGCCGTCATAGCGCCTTCGGTATCAAGCCAGTTTACATATGCAAAGCTCGGGCAGGTGATAAGCGGAATAAAAGAGCTCGGTTTTTATGCGGTTGTGGAAGCGGCACTTGGCGCTGATATGGTAGCATACGCGGAAGCCGGAGAGCTTTCCGAAAAAGGATTTCTCACAAGCTCGTGCTGTCCGGCATTTGTAAAATATGTTGAGACGCAGTTCCCGAAGCTCAAGGAATGTATTTCGGGAAATTTATCTCCTGCAGCGGCTATATCCAAGTACATAAAGGAAACGGAGCCCGAAGCGAAAATAGTTTTTATAGGACCGTGTACGGCAAAGAAGGCGGAATACAACAAGCCCGAATTGAATAAGTATATTGACAGCACAATGACGTTTGAAGAATTGCAGGCTCTTTTTGACAGCAGGGATATAAATATATCTGCTTTGGAGGAGGATGTGCTTGATAATGCGTCATATTACGGACGTATCTTTGCAAGAAGCGGAGGATTGTCTGATGCGGTGGCTCAGGCGTTGAAGGAACGCGGCATAAATGATTTTGAGCTTAAGGCTGTGCCTTGCGACGGAATTGAGGAATGCAGAACAGCGTTGCTTAAGGCGTCGCGTAAAGCTTTGGACGGCAACTTTATTGAGGGAATGGCGTGTACGGGCGGCTGCATAGGGGGCGCAGGATGTCTTATTCACGGCGAGAAGAGCAAATCCGATGTTGATAAATACGGCAGAGAAGCACTTGAAAAAACAATAAGTGATTCATTGTCAGTCATAAATAAATAAAGCAAATAAAAAATCACGGAATTTGTGTTTTATACGGGAGATTTTTGTTCTGAACACGGAACGGGGGTCTCTCGTAAAATATATAGATAATCATATATACATTTACAGATGATAAAAAGTGATGGACAAATTTGCGCTTTTGTGATAGAATGATTAAGACATCGTATTGATGCTTTTTTGATACGCTGTCAATCAAAATACGAAAACAGTAACTGATTATGATAAAATTTATAAAGAAACAGTCCCCCGCACGTATAATTGCGGTAGGCTTTGCGATTATGATTTTGTTGGGATCGTTTTTGCTCGGTCTGCCTTGCAGTGTAAAAGAGGGCGTGACGGTAAGATATATTGATACACTGTATATGTCGGTAAGCGCTGTGTGCGTAACGGGGTTGAGCGTGGTTGACGCGGGCGATACGTTTACTCCTCTGGGACAGTTTTTTCTTGCATTGCTGATACAAACGGGAGGACTGGGCGTGACAGCTGTAGGCACAGGCGTGATACTTGCGATGGGCAGGAAAATAGATCTCAAAGGAAGAAGCCTGATACGTGAGGCAATGAATCTTAATTCGGGTAAAGGCGTGATGTTCATAAAGAGCGTATTCCTGACGACGGTTACATTTGAACTTATAGGTGCGGCGCTTAGTTTTACGGTTTTTGTCAAAGATTATGATCCGCTCTCGGCTGCGGGAATAAGCTTGTTCCATTCTGTTGCGGCTTTTAACAATTCGGGATTTGATATTTTGGGGAACTTCCGCAATCTTGCACCTTACCGCGATAATATTATGCTTAATCTCGTAACGTGCGGTCTGATATTTTTCGGCGGCATAGGATTCCTTGTAATAAGAGAAATAAAGGACAAGAAGTTTTGCGTGCGGAAATTTTCGATGCATACAAAAGTAGTATTGTCTGTGAGTATAGCATTGACAGTGGCAGGTACGATTCTTATAAAGCTTACGGAAAATGTAAGCCTGCTCGGTGCATTGTTCAACAGCGTTTCGGCGAGAACGGCAGGGTTTTCGACGTATCCTCTCGGAGCGTTTTCCAATGCCGGACTTATGGTTATGATTGTACTTATGTTTATAGGTGCGTCTCCGGGGTCCACCGGCGGAGGAATAAAAACGACCACGTTTTTTGTGCTTTTACAGGGAATTAAGTCGGCGGCTACCAATAAATCCGAAAAAGCGTTCAGATATGCGGTTCCTGCGGACGCGTTCCGCAAGGCTGCGGTTATAACAGTAATTGCCCTCGGAATTGTGATAACGGGAACGTACATAATGTCTGTTATGGAACCGGAGCTTCAACTTAAAGATATGCTCTTTGAGGTTGTCAGTGCATTCGGCACGGTGGGACTTTCAACGGGAGTTACGCCGGAATTGAGCGACGGCAGTAAAATACTTTCGATGTTAATAATGTATATAGGCAGGCTCGGACCTTTGACAATAGCTTCGCTTTGGCATTTCACCAACGGCGAACGGGCGGGCTATCCCGAAGGCAACATAGCCATTGGGTGACGGACGTTTTTAATGTACCGTAATCGGAGGAAATATGATGTTCAATAAATCAAGAAAAGAAAAAAACACATACGGAATAATAGGTTTGGGCAGGTTCGGTCATGCGCTTGCAATGGAGCTTGCTTTGTCGGGAGCAGACCTGATGGTTCTTGATAAAGACGAGGAAAAAGTCCGTGAAATGCGTGACTATACCGAAAATGCATATGTCGTAAAGGGACTTGACAAGAAAACTCTTTCGGAAACGTGCATACAGAACTGTGATGTTGCGGTGGTGTGTATAGGTGAACATATGGATACGTCCATTCTTACGACGCTTAATCTTGTGAGCATGGGCATACCAAAGGTCATTGCCAAAGCCGCGAGCGTTGAACATGGGGAAATTCTCGAAAAGCTCGGAGCGGAGGTTGTTTATCCGGAAAGAGATATGGCTGTGCGTCTTGCGCATAGGCTGGAAGCGTCAAGAATGCTTGATTTTGTACAGCTCAGCGAAAAATTGAATATATCAAAGCTTGTGATACCTGAAAAAATTATAGACAAAACCGTGCTTTCGGTAAATCTGAGAAAGGAATTCGGAGTAAACATAATTGCGGTAGAAAGCAACGGAGAGTTGATTGAAGCGATAGGACCCGATTATGTGTTCAAAAAGGGCGATATAATGTTTATATCGGGAAGCAGGGAAAGCTTGAACCGCTTGTCCGAATGGAGTTCAAAAGATTGAGTATGGATGAAATATATATAACCGAATGTGAAAATGAGACATACGTACTGGGGCAAGTACTTGCGGCAAGGCTGAACAAGGGCGCGATATTGCTTTTGGACGGAGATATGGGTGCGGGAAAATCTGTACTGGCACGAGGAATAATAAGGGCTTTAGGTTATAAGGGTGCGGCGACAAGTCCTACTTTTACTCTTATGAATGAGTATGACACAGTGCCGCCGGTTTATCATTTTGACCTTTACAGGCTGGAGTATCCGGAACAGCTTTACGACATAGGCTATGAAGAATATCTGTATTCGGACGGGATTTCAATAATTGAATGGCCGTCAAAAATGGAGTTTCTTAAACCGGATAAATTTATATACGTTAATATAGAACGTTTAAATGAAAATGAAAGAAAGGTAACTGTAAGCGGGATGCCGGATACGGCGAAGCTTACGGATTCCGTGAGTGATTGATTATGAAAATACTGGCAATAGATTCATCGTCAACGCCTGCGAGCATAGCTGTTACGGACGGCGAAATGCCGATAGGAGAATTTACGATAAATATAAACAGAACACATTCGGAAAAGCTTCTTCCGTTAGTGGATTCTTTGCTTGACGCGATAAATCTTAAAGCATCCGATATAGATGTATTTGCGGTATCGGTGGGGCCGGGTTCGTTTACGGGCTTGCGGATAGGTATGTCAGCGGCAAAGCTCATGGCGCAGACGCTCGGCAAGCCTCTGATAGGGGTGAAAACGCTTGAAGCGCTTGCGGAAAACGTGTGTGCATTTGATGGGTTTATAGCACCGGTTATCGACGCGCGAAACAATACGTTTTATACGGCGCTCTATGAATGCTCGGACGGAGAACTGCGGGAAATTTATGGCGCGGAAGCGCTTGAGACCGAGGCTCTGTGCGAGAGATTATGTAATATGACGGGGCGCGTACTCGTATGCGGAGAATATATTAAGTATCGCAGTAAAATATCGGAACTCACTTCTTTATCGGGCAATGTGCGTTTTGCGCCTGTGCATATTTCGTATCAAAGAGCGGTATCGTGTGCTGTTCTGGCGTATAAACAGTATATGCGAGGAGATGTGACGATGCCCGAGGCCGTGACGCCTCTTTATGTGCGTGAATCTCAGGCGGAACAGGCAAGAAAGGCAAAAAAACCGTGACGGAAATTTCAGATGTGAATATAAGGCTTGCATACAAAGAGGATATAGGCGGTATGTATGCCGTTGAAAAAGCGTCTTTTGCAATGCCGTGGTCTTATGAAAGCTTTGCGGAGAATTTTTATAATGCTTTTTCGGTATATGTTCTTGCCGAAGACGCCGAGAACGGTATTATCGGATTTGCCGGTATGCAGATAATTTTTGACGAAGCGCATATAATGAATGTTGCTGTAAAAAAAGAATTCCGCCGCAAAGGTGTTGCAGACGGAATGATAGCTTTTATAAAATCTTACGCAAAAGAAAAAGGCGTTTTGCGTGTATTTCTTGAGGTGCGCACAAGCAATTTGCCTGCACAGGCACTTTATGCAAAACATGGATTTTCCGTTATGACCGTCCGTAAAAAATATTACTCCGATACCGACGAAGACGCATTGATAATGACATCGGATTTATAAAGTTTTTTCTTGGACACTTTTGTAATGGGAACTTTGCAGAAGTTACCATTATGTGCCCCAAACCCGAAAACTATATACATAAACCGCAATCATTGCGGTTTATGTTGTATTTGTGTGGTTGCCGATCAGCCACGCCGATGGTCGTCCAGGCTGATTGGTATTGAATTTACGTTTCTATATATGGGATTTATAATATCTGGGGAAAGAGGCTATAATGGTGATCCTAGTGGTGGCAAAACATGGAATCACAGAAAGAGGGTAAATAAAAATGCTAAAACACATTGAAGCGTCCTGCTATGATGAAGAGAAATATGAAGCCCAAAAAGCATTTTATACCGATAAATATGATAGAGTTTGTGCTAGAAACAGAGAACCGGAAACACCGGATAAAACAGTAAAAGGCACGCTTATGACATTTTATCCTGAAGATTTTGATGAAGAAGGAATGGATAAATTTATAATGCTCGTTTCAGGTATGCTTTGGGCGATCGAGCACGGAGGTATATCCGATGAGGATCCTGTAGATCTCGCGTATAATGTTTGGCTTGCACTCAAGGATTTTTCCACCGGAAACTATGATGATTTATTCACTCCCGAGGATCTTGTCCTCGTAAAGCAAGACATTAAAACATTATATGACTATTTTGACGAGCATCCAATGCTCAAGGGTGATTGAGGTTTGAGCATATTGTAATTCTATAAAGGCTTGTTAAAAGCATCGTGCTGAAAATTGAGCCGACCTCCAAATCGTTAGTTCCTTGGTCTGACTTTTGGGGGTCGGCTCAAAATCTTCCGTTAAACTCATAATATGAATTTTATCAGATCAGTGAAAATTCTTTCATGCAATCAATGAGCGCCCGCTTATTTTCGTCACCCATGCCCGTAAGAGGCAATCTCAGTTCATCCGAACACAATCCCATAAGCGACGCTGCGGTTTTTACGGGTATAGGATTCACTTCACTGAACAGGCATTTTATTATCGGCATAAGTCTTTTTTGCATATTTGCCGCAGAATGTACATCGCCTTCCATATACTTGTGCACCATACGGGCCGTCTCGGCAGGCATTATGTTTGAAAGCACCGATATTGTCCCTATTCCGCCTATCGAAAACAACGGTACATTTATATCGTCATTTCCGCTGTATAAATCAATTTTATCTCCGCACAAAGACATCATTTCAACCGCCTGAGCCACATTTCCGCTTGCTTCCTTTATTGCAACTATGTTTTCTTTTTCAGCAAGCAGTTTAAGCGTTTTCGGTTGAACATTCACGCCCGTCCGCGACGGTACATTATAAATTATCACCGGCAAAAACGTCGATTCGGCTATCGCACCGTAATGCCGCACAAGTCCGTTTTGAGTGGTTTTATTATAGTACGGAGTAACGCACAAAAGAGCGGATATGTCCATATCCTGTATTTTGCCTATAAAATTGACAACCTCGGCAGTATTGTTTCCGCCTGTCCCCACCACAAGCGGCACTCTGCCGCCGATACGTTCTTTCGCAAATTGTATAACGCTTATTTTTTCAAGCTCGGTCATTGTACATGGCTCGCCCGTCGTTCCGCATACAAGAAGTGCGTCTACATCGTTTTCTATCTGAAAATCAATCAGCCGTCCCAACGAATCAAAATCTACTTTTCCTTTATCAAACGGAGTTATCAGCGCTGTACATACACCTTTAAATACCGACATATGTAAAATCTCCTTTCGGGTTCTTTGCTAACATACTATGCCGTGAAATATAAATATGTTTCATCGAAATATCATAGTTATATTCCGACACACAAAAACAGTGTTTTATCACGCGCTCCCGAACCCGTTTCCGTTACGAAAAGTTTACAGTCTTTTTCAATAAAATTGCTTGAAAAGCATTCGACAAAATGTTATAATTTAATATGAAAACTGGTTTGTAAACCAAATTGTGCAAAGGTGTAATCAATGATAACAAGAGAACAGATAAAGGATCCCAAAAGACGCATTTTAATGGTATGTGTACAGATGTTCATCGAAAAAGGCTTCAAAGCAACTACTATGATGGACATTATAAGAGAATCCGATGTTTCATCCGGTACGTTTCAGAATATATTCAAAACAAAAGACGGCGTACTGTTTGAATTGATAGATTTTATGTTTACAAATCAATTCGCAATGGCACGCAGTCTTTCGGAAACAGAATCAAAGCCTGTTTATATTTATGCCGTAGAAACAGCCATACAGCTTGCTATTACCGAATTGAACGAGAACATACGCGAAATCTACATAGAGGCATACACACAACCGAAGCTCGCCGAATATATATATCAGAGAACTTCAACCGAGCTCGGTAAAATTTTCGGGCAGTATAATCCCGAATGGTCTGAGAGCGATTTCTATGAATGCGAAATAGGAACAGCCGGCATGATGAGAGCTTTCATGACGCGCCCGTGTGATAAATATTTTACGCTTAAAAGAAAAGCCGAAAAGTTTCTGAAAATGTCGTTAAACGTGTATAACGTACCCGAAAACGAACAGAACACGGTTCTTGAAAAAATCAATTCCATGGATATGACCCAAACCGCAAAATCAGTTCTGAATAAACTGTTTGCGGCGCTTGAAATGACTTTTGACTTTAAGTTCAAAATAAACAACAATTTGGAGGATTGACAGAATGAAAAGTAAGAACAAAATATTCGGTTTGGTACTTTTATGCATTGCGGTCTCTTTTTCGATGATGTGTGCGACTGCGTGTGTAAAAAATACCCCTGCTCCGACACCGATTCCCACCTCAGACGCAGCGACCGAAAAAAACGTTTACGAGCTTTACAAAGAAAAGTACCCCGAATATAAGGGTACAGAAGAAGAATGGCTCAAAGATCTTCTTGACGGCAAGCTCGGCATTACCGATAATACCGCATACAATCGTTACAAGGAAAAGCATCCGGAATACGATGGTACAAAAGAAGAATGGTTAAACGATCTTCTTGACGGTAATCTCGGCTGCACCGATAATATTGCATACGATCGTTACAAGGAAAAGTATCCCGAGTATAACGGCTCAAAGGAAGAATGGCTCAAAGATCTTCTTGACGGTAATCTCGGCATTGCCGATAATACCGCATACGACCGTTACAAGGAAAAGTATCCCGAGTACGATGGCTCAAAGCAAGAATGGTTAAACGATCTTCTTGACGGCAAGCTCGGCAACACCGATAATACCGCATACGATCGTTACAAGGAAAAATACCCTAAATACGAAGGCAACGAGGAACAATGGCTCAGCGATCTTCTCAACGGCAAGCTCAGCAATCCCGAAAATACGGCATACGACCTTTATAAGGAAAAATACCCCGACTATGAAGGTGACGAGGAACAATGGCTCAAGGACCTTCTTGACGGCAAGCTTGGTAATAACGCAGATACGCCGGTAACTCCCGAAAAAAACGTATATGAGCTCTACAAAGAAAAGTATCCCGACTACAAAGGCACAGAGGAACAATGGCTCAAAGACCTTCTCGACGGCAAGCTTGGTAATCCAGAAAAAAGCGCATACGACATCTATAAGGAAAAGTTCCCCAACTACAAAGGCACAGAGGAACAATGGTTCAACGATCTTTTTGACGGCAAGCTCGGCACTCCTAAAAAGAGCGCATACGACATCTATAAGGAAAAGTTCCCCAACTACAAAGGCACAGAGGAACAATGGTTCAACGATCTTTTTGACGGCAAGCTCGGCACTCCTAAAAAGAGCGCATACGACATCTATAAGGAAAAGTTCCCC